>NZ_DASQIX010000115.1:0-18335 GCF_035631355.1 Alloacidobacterium sp. | reverse complement strand
TGGTCGCGACTGCTGCTGGCCGCGTTTGTGGGCACCAGCTTTTATGCCATTGGCTGGTACGTCAGCTACTATTCAGATCGCCAATTTGCGCTCGCCGCCTTCTTTCTCGTTGCCTTCTTTCTGCTCTTCGCCATAGCGCCTCAGCTCTTGCGCAACCTGCGACTGGCAACACAGACGAAGCACCTCACCGTGCAAGACAATGTAGTTCTCATCGTGCTTCCGGTGTTGAATGCCGCGCTCGCATTCTTCGAATTCTACGCGCTGCTCAGCGAGCCCGGCAGAACTTACGCACGTCCGTGGATTGCGCTGCCCCTGGCAGCTTTCTATTTGATCATGCTGCGCGTTTCGCGCCTGCGGCAATTAAGCGGTAGCCCAATGGCGCTCCCGGCGGTCTATCTGGCCATCAGCATCATCTTCTTCACCGCGGCTATTCCATTGGAGTTGCATGGCCGCTACATCGCTATTGGATGGCTGCTGGAAGGCGCGTTGCTGCTGTGGATGGCGAAACAGCAATCGCAGCGGGAACTGCGGCTGCTGGCGACAGCCGTGCTTGCGCTCGCATTTGTCGGTGTTAATGTGATTCATCTTGGCAATGGACAACCCGTACTATTCAACGCGCGCTTCGCCACCTATCTGATTGCCATTGCAGTTTTCGCCTTCGTTACATGGACAGCCGCACGCGCTCCTGGAGAGTGGCGACCTGTTGGCATCGGCGCAGGGATTGCGGTGACGGTGCTTGCCATGGTCGCCGTTTGCCTTGAGATTCACTCCTATTGGGCTGCGCAGCCCTCGGTGCACCGGGGCGATTTATACATCGACGAGCAGTTCACCTACTCAGCCTGGGCCATGCTTTTCGGCGCAGTTCTGCTTGCCGCAGGCTTCTGGAAGAAGTCAGCCTTTCTGCGCTGGCAGGCGCTGGCCTTGCTCACACTCAGCATTGCCAAAGTCTTTCTCGTAGATATCCGGCAGTTGAGTCAGGGATACCGCATCCTCAGCTTTCTTGGGCTCGGCGTATTGCTGCTGGCGGTGAGCTTTGTCTACCAGCGTGACTGGCTCGGACTGCGCGGGAGCAGGACTTAGAGCGGAAACTTTTCTCCTGTGCGCACAACACGAATGTCGTGGTCGGTAAAGCTGCCGTGCATCGCCGGTACGCGGTATTTCGGCATGTGGCATCCAACGCATTGCCTGTCTGCAACTTTGCAGGCCGAAGCCGTTGCCTTGTCACTGGTAATGGTGGCATCACACGAGCGATGGCACGCAAGACACTTAGCATCGTAAAAGCTCGCGTCGCGCCGCACCTCTTCATGCGGATTGTGGCAGGCAACGCAGGTAAGGCGTGGATCAGGCTTGCTCCAGCAGTGGCTTTTCGCAAGACGGTAAGGTTGAAAGCGAAGATTGATCGGCTCAGATGTTGCCTTTATAGCTGCCACATCCAGGAGCGCTCGATGGCAGGCGCCGCAGAAGTCATTCTGCCCCACCGGGCTGAGTGTCACCGGAGTGAATATCTCGCGGAGACCTTCGTCCATCTGGTTGTTCTGCATGGCGCGCACATGCTTTGCGCCGGGGCCATGGCAGTCCTCGCAGCCAACTCCGGGTACAGCATGGGATGGATCAAACTGCCCCCTCAGCGACGACTGGACTGTGTGGCAGGCAAAGCACGAGGCAGCTTCTTCTGTGGAAAGAGGACGGCCGAACGCCTCCTCCATACTCTCGCCAGGCTTGTCGGATTGTCCCGGTGTCTCGTCCAGCCCTTTGGTCTCTTCAAAGTATGTTCGGTGCGCCTCGTACAGTGTGCCGCCAGACTGAACGATGTAGGTCTGCCCCATGTTGTCCGCTCCCATGGCCCAGAGCAACTGGCCCTGCATGGCATAGCCGCCATGTGTAACCGCATATTGGCTGCCATGCGATTGACGGCGAATGCTGGTCTGGTATGGTGAAGGATCGCCGTGTTGCGAACTCAGCAACGGAGCTGCGCGCAGCACAGCGCTATCGTCAGCGCGCTCAGCAGCACGTGCCATCGATGTCTTTGATTGCGAGACAAATTCGCTCGCGTGGCACACAGCGCAGGCTTCCGATCCCACATATTCCTGACGCGATGCATCGCCGCGCGTCGGCCACCATTTGTACTCACGCAGACGCTGGCGCGTCTCTTTTTCCTTGTTGTTGCCGGAAGACTGGGTGTCTGCCGGTGGATTCAGCCCGCAAAAGCTCCAAGAGACAGTCACTGTGCAAACGAGCGCGACAAGATACAAAATGTGTAATGGCAGCACTCTACTTGCAGCCGCTCCTGTGATGAAACGCATGGATACTCAACCCGCCCCGATGCCTCTCCTAAAGCGGGACAAGTGTAGCTGATTCCATGTTGAGCGTGGAAAGAGCAGGGCGCGCTCCTTTTGATGGCGCTAACGCATCGCCTGCTCGACTTCGTTCAGCCAGTCCGGCGGCTTGAGTATTTCGCGCGGCTTCGAGCCTTCCGCCGGGCCCACAATGCCATCGCGTTCCATCATGTCGATCAGGTGCGCAGCGCGTCCGTAGCCGATGCGTAGACGCCGCTGCAGCAGGGAAGTCGAAGCCTTGCCGAACTCCAGCACCAGCCGCACCGCATCCTCAAAGAGTTCATCATTCGCGTCTTCGCCGTCGTCTCCCATATCAAGATCGCGGCCCCTGTCATCCTTCGGCGATTCGAGGAAGCCCTGCGCATATTCCGCTTCACCCTGCTTCTTCCAAAAATCTGTAACCGCGGCGATTTCTTTCTCCGTAACGAAGGGCGCATGCACACGCTGCAACCGTGAAGTCCCCGGCGGCAGAAAGAGCATGTCGCCGCGTCCCAGGAGCGATTCAGCGCCGTTTGAATCGAGAATTGTGCGTGAATCGACTTTCGTCGCCAGCCGGAACGACATGCGCGTCGGGATATTCGCTTTGATAAGGCCGGTAATCACGTCAACCGAAGGCCTCTGCGTAGCCAGCACCAGATGAATTCCGACCGCGCGCGCCATTTGCGCCAACCGCGTGACTGACTCTTCGACATTGGCCTTGTCGAGCATCATCAAGTCGGCCAGCTCGTCGATGATGATCACGATATATGGCAGCGGTTTCTGCTCCTCTTCCTCATCGAAGAGGCTGGGCGTACCGCCGTCAAAGAGCTTGTTGTACTGGTCAATGTTGCGCACGCTGCGCGATGCCAGCAGCTTCAACCGCCGCTCCATTTCGCGGACAGCATTTCTCAAAGCATTGGCCGCGAGCTTGGGTTCGGTGATGATCGGCGTAAACAGATGCGGAATGCCCTCATACATTCCCAGCTCGACGCGCTTCGGATCGACCAGGATCATGCGCACCTGCTCCGGAGTGGCCTTGTAGAGGACAGACATGATCATCGCGTTAATAGCGACTGACTTGCCGCTGCCGGTTGATCCCGCGATCAGAACGTGCGGCATCATCGTCAGATCGGCAGTCACGATGCGGCCATTGATGTCCTTGCCCATGGCAAGCGTCAGCTTGCTTCTTGAGTGGCCAAAATTTTCCGCTTCAATCACGTCGCGCAGCCAGATGGTTTCGCGCTCGTGGTTCGGCACCTGGATGCCGACTGTGCTCTTTCCCGCCATGCGCTCAATCAGGATGCTCTCCGCCCGCATAGCAAGACACAGATCGTCGGACAGCCCGGTAACGCGGCTGTACTTGACGCCCGCCTCTGGTCGAAACTCAAACGTGGTGACGACTGGACCGGGGTTGATTTGTACTACTTGACCGGTTACGTCGAACTCGGCGCACTTCTCAACCAGCACCTGCGCCTCCGTCCGCAGCTCATCTTCGCGTACCACCTGCGCATCTTCGCTGCGGTGCAGCAGAGTGCTCGGCGGCAGGCGGTAGCCGTTGTGGGACTTGGGTGCGACAGTGACTTTGTGTGCTTCAGCATCGGCGCGTTCATTGACGGCTATGCCTGGCGCTGGCTCCGGCTCTCGTTCCGGGTCGGGAACAGTCGCCCGCGGCATCTGCTCCCATACGGTCTTCTGCGGCAGAGCAGGCTCGGACAGCATCTCGGCAAAGCTACCCCTGCGGTGCGCCGGAATCGCGTCCGCATCTTCTGCAATGGGCTGCGTCGCTTTTCTGAAGTTGAGTTTTTCCTGCTTTGCCTCCGCCTTGCGCGCTTTAACCAGCTCTTTTTCGCGGAGAGCCTCAGCGCGCTCTAGTTTCTTCGCTTCCCGGGCTCGAGCGCGGGTCTGTCTCCAATTCGCCCAGCGGTCGCGCCATGCCATCGCAAAAGCGAAGCGGATTGAGAACCATTCTTTCGCGGTATTGAAGCTGAATGTGGTCGAAAGATAGACCGCCACGGCAACCATCGCGATGGTGAAGATGCAAGCGCCAGGGAAGTTCAGATAGCGCACTAGGGCGTCAGTTACCAGACGTCCTGTCAGCCCCTCCATCGGCAGCCCGCCGACGAAATGCAGATGACCCGGCAGCAATCCGAAAATTGCGGGAACGAAGAGCAGCGTCAGCATTGCGCCGATGGCCTTGGCCCATGGCGACCCGGCGGGCAGCGACCGCATCCATGTCCAGCCTAACGCCGCCAGAAGCAGCGGCAGGCAAAAGGCCGCCGCGCCTTCCAGTTGCAACAGCAGATCGCTAATATACGCACCGACCACGCCAATCCAGTTTTCCGGACGCGCGTTGGTTGCGCCGACAACTGTGTTGAACGACGGGTCAGTCGGGTGATACGAAGCAAGCGCGAGAAGAAGGAGGCCCGCGACAACCAGCACCATCAGCCCAATCAGCTCATTCAGGCGGCGGTTGCGCGTCGGCGTAAGAACCAGTTTGAGGGGTTTCATAAAAGAGACACAAAGGCATTGCCGAAATCGACGGCCTTGTCGTTCCGAACCCCAGAGCAGTTCTATTATCCCAGATGCTGGAGGCAGGTTTTTAGGGAAAAAAGCAGGGGAACCCAGACAGAGAACAGGGAAGACAAGGTACAGGGAACAGCGAACAGGGAAATAGGGAAGCCAGCATAGCATTCATATTCTGAGTAAGGACTCAATGCCTGTTTCCATTCCCTAACTCCCTATTTCTCTGTCTAAGCCAGCCTCGGCGCAAACACCAGCAGCAGAATCCCCACAATAATCCGGTAAACAGCAAACGGCACAAAGCCATGCTGGCGCACCCATTGCAAAAACCACTCAACCACGCCGAGGGCCACAAAGAAGGACACAATCAGCCCAATCGCCAGGACAATCCAGCCATGCGTGGTCATCACCAGCGGGGTGATGGCATCCGCGCCTTCGAGATGTTTAGGATGAAGTGTCTTTACTAATTCGTAGCCGGTTCCGGCCACCATAACTGGAATTGACACAAGAAAACTGAATTCGAGCGCCGCCGGTCGTGACATGCCGACAATCTGCCCCCCGGTAATAGTGGACATGGAGCGCGACGTGCCTGGGAAGACGGCCGATGTAATCTGGCACAGGCCCACCCAGATCGCCTGCCCCAGCGACATCTTCTCAACATGCTTGGTCGCCGGATCGCTGCGGTCGCTCCACACATCCACCGCCCACATCACTACGCCGCCAATAAGCAGCGAAAGCGCCATCACATGCAGGCTTTCCAGATGCTTGCCAATCACCTTAATCAGCAGCAGAGACGGAATCGAAGTCACCACAAACGCAACCAGCGTCAGCGTCAACGGGTGGTTCCAGATCGTGCGGTCATGTTCCTCGCCTTCAGGAAAAGTGCGGATAAATTCAATGATGCGTCCGGCAAAGACAAGCAGCAGCGCCAGAATCGCGCCCAGTTGAATGACAATCGTGTACATCTTCCAATACGGATCGGCCAGTGGCAGACGCAGCAGCGCCTCGCTGATGCGCAGGTGCGCGGTCGAGCTGACCGGCAGAAATTCCGTCAAGCCTTCCACAATGCCAAGCAACACAGAAATCAGGTAGTCGTTCAAAAAGCCTCCGCTGCGGTCTTAGTCTCATTTTTTGTCATCCCGACCGTAGCGCGTGAGCGCGGAGCGGAGGGACCTGCAGTTATCTTGTATAAGGCGCAACCCGAGCGCCTAAACCATTTTCACAGATAGTGTGGAACCAGTGAACCGCAGGTCCCTCCGCTACGTCATTGCTGTGCAATGACTCCGGTCGGGATGACAATTCCTTTAAGGTGTTCACGCCAACTCCAAGTTTGTTAAAGCTGAGAAAGATCAAGGCACAAACTGGCGTAAAACCTATGATGCCTGGACGGCCAGCCTACTCCCGGTCGCTGCCGTAGATGGGAATCTGCTGCTCCATCTTGTATACCAGACCCGCCGCGCGCGCCGCATACTCACTTTCGGGATACTTACCCTGCAGTCGCCCTGCGATGTCTTTCGCCCGCGCCCGCGCGTCATTTGATTTTTTATCGTCATTGTCTGACTGATACATATCGCCGGCGCAGGCCTCGCGCCATGCAGCCTGAAAGAGCGCATCCGGTGCCTTTGGCGAGTCAGGGTGCTCATCGGCATATTTAGCGTAAATGTCCGCCTCTTTTTCCGGACACTTCTCCGACCCCTGCCAGTCGCCGCAGACTTTGTTGTCAATCATGTCGTAAGCGGCAAGGTCAGCCCATTTCGTACGCGGATACTGTTTCTGGATCTTTTTCATCTCTGTTTCGTCCAGTTGTTCCCGCAGATAATTTGCCTTCTCGTGCGCGGAAGGCAGAGACAAAGCGTCGGCTTTCTGCAATTGCCAGCGAATGTCCGCTGCGCGCCACATTGCTTCTGCCGCGAGAGGCGACTGCGGGAAGAGATCGACAACCATTCGGTAAAGTCGCCGCGCGCTTTGCGCCGCATCCGGTGGGGGATGTGCCTGGCTGGCCACGTTCTCCATGCTTACGGCTTCACCAAACAGGATGGCGTCACCCTTTTGCGTCTCGGCAGTTACCACGCCCTTGTCCATGATCCACCCCGAGATCGGCTGGGCATTTGTTTCGTTGCCAAAGACCGGCGCGTCGGCCTCGCTGACGGTTTGCACGTCGGTATTAGCGAAGACGCGCAGCCATTTTCCGCTGTGCTCGGCAATCACCAACTCGCGCCCCGGAGTCACCGTGCTGACTCTGTCTGCTGACTCGTCCGCCTGCACATAAAGATTCGCATTGTGCACGACCGTGCCTTTCGTGCCGTGCGGAGCAGTTTTCTGACTCCAGCTGGTTGAGGTGCCGATTAAGACAAGCGCGGAGAAAACAATCAATATTTTTTGCATTCCATTTGTCTGACGAATTCTCGCTCTCATCGGTTTAAAGCCTTCCTGCTTCCTGATCTTCTCCAGATTGTAGTGTTGGATAATAGTTGATTTAGTCAACTATATTGATTGCCTATGGGGGTGAAAGTATGATTTCCGCTCAGATCGATGAAGAAATTGCCACATTCCGACGCTTCAACCGTTTCTACACTCGCACTATCGGCACGTTGAGCGAAGGCCTCCTTGACAGCCTATATTCCCTGACCGAAGCCCGCATTCTCTACGAGCTCGCCCACCATGAGCAGGCGACGGCGAAAGAAATCGCTGGAGAACTCAAGCTGGACGCCGGGTACCTGAGCCGCATTCTACGCAAGTTTGAAGACGCAGAGCTTATTGAGAAACAAACATCTACCGCCGATGCACGGCTTACCATCCTGAAACTCACCCAGCGAGGCCGCGCTTCCTTTGGCGAACTGAATCAGCTCTCAAATAAACAGGCCCGTGAGCTGCTCGACTGCCTCCCGCCGTCAAAACGCGACGATCTTCTCCGATCCATGCGGGCGATTGAAGACGTGCTTACCCACAAAACGTCCGTGCCGTACATCCTTCGGCAACACCGTCCCGGCGACATGGGTTGGGTCACCAGCCGCCACGGCGCCAGCTATGCACAGGAGTATGGCTGGGACGAGCACTTTGAAGCACTGGTGGCGCGCATCGTTGCCGATTTCATCATTGATTACGACCCCAAGCGCGAGCGCTGCTGGATCGCCGAGCGCAATGGCGACCGCCTCGGCTGCATCTTCCTCGTCAAGCATTCTGAGCAGAGCGACACCGCCAGGTTGCGCCTTCTTCTGGTCGAGCCCAGCGCGCGAGGTCTTGGGCTGGGCAAGGCGCTGGTGAACGAGTGCGTCAGTTTCGCCAGAACCGCAGGCTACAGAAAAGTAACTCTGTGGACACAGAGCATCCTTACCGCCGCGCATCACATTTACCAGAAGGCCGGATTTAAACTCATCCGGGAAGAACCGCATCACAGCTTCGGCGCCGACCTGATCGGCCAAACGTGGGAACTGACGCTCTAATTACTTAGTGATGTCATTCTGAGCGCAGCGAAGAATCTGTTTCTAAACCTCAGCTCGAAAACGGGTGCCCCATCCTTTACGAAGCAAAAGGGTGCGAGAGAACAATCACCCCGCGAACACCACCTGCCGCAGTACCTCGGGCTCAAGATTTCCGCCGCTCATGATCACCACCGCGTTCTGGAAAGGAAGCAGTTCCGCGCGATGGAACAGCATGGCCGCCGTCGTGACCGCGCCGCTCGGCTCCGGCGTCAAACGGGCCTGGTAGAGCAGAACGCGCATCGCCTCGGCAATCTCGTCTTCTTTGACCGTGATGATGTCATCCACATACGCGCGCACATGCTCGAAGTTCAAATCGCCCAGGCTCTGCGTGCGCAATCCGTCGGCCATTGTACGCGTGGTCATTTCGGCGGGCCAGCTCACCAGCTTCCCACCGCGAAAACTCTCCTGCGCGTCCGCGGCCAGTTCCGGTTCAATGCCGAAAATGCGCACATCCGGCTTATTCAGCTTGATTGCCGTGGCTACACCGCTCAACAATCCGCCGCCGCTCACTGGCGAAAGCACCAGATCGACATCAGGCAGGTCTTCCAGAATTTCCAGCCCGCACGTCGCCTGTCCGGCAATGATCGCGGGATCGTCATACGGAGGCACCATCATATAGCCGAACGTCGCTTCCAGTTCTTCGGCCTTTGATTTCCGGTCGGAACTCGCCGGCCCGACTTCGACAATCTCAGCGCCAAGCGCCGCCGTGGCCCGCTTCTTGACTTCCGGAGCATTCGATGGCATCACAATCACGGCCTTCGCGCCAAGCAGCTGCGCCGCGTAGGCCACGCCTTGCGCGTGGTTGCCGCTCGAATAAGTAATGACGCCGCGCTTGCGTTCATCCTCGGCCAACTGCGCGATTTTGTTATACGCGCCGCGCAGTTTAAAGCTGCCGATGGGCTGCAGTCCCTCGGTTTTGATGAAGACGTTCGCAGGCAGGTCGTGAATCTGTAACCGAACCAGCGGCGTATGCAACGCTACGCCGCGAATGCGCTCCTGAGCGTCATGAATTTCTTTGAGCGAGACGAGCAATGAAGAACTCCCAAAACAGCCGAAATTTTAAGGCAAGTACTTTTGCGGAACCGGCTCATCGGGGGTTTCGGCCTGCCACAATATCTGCATCACCTTCCACTCATTCCCATCAAAGACGGCCTGGATACTGTTGATGCCGCGCGCTTCCGGTTTGCCGTCAGGCGTAGGACGAATCTCGTAAGTACTCCACAGATGTGCGATGTGCCCATAGACTTCAGAAGGATATTTCACCTGGACTTCGTAAAACTCAGAGTGACCGCGCGCCTTCACGCGCGTGATCCAGTCATCTACGGTAAGAATGTGCGGCGCAATCGCTCCATCCTTGCCCTTGCTTACAGGAATCAGCCGCGTGTCGGGAAGCAGCACCTGCCGCAGGCAAGTACGGTCTTTGTCCGCCGGTCCGCTCACCGCGTCGTCAAGGGCTTTCACAAGATCGTCGAGCGTTTTCGTTGAAGGACACGCCGAAGTCGCCTGTGCGTGAACAAACGGCACAAACAGCAGAGCGCTGGCTCCTAGCCAAAGAAATTTCATGCGCATAATCGTTCCTCAAATTTCCAGAATCACCGGCATAATCAGTGGCCGCCGGCTCGTGTTTTTCTGAATGTAGCGCTTTAGGTCGATGCGTATCTTTTCCTTGATAACGCCGTAGTCAGCCTTCTCTTCATCGCTTGAATTCTCCAGCGTATGGCTGACAACTCCGCGCGCCGCCTCCATCAGTTCCTGGTCTGCGCCTACAAAGCCCCGGCTCACGATCTCAGGCAGACGCTCGACCTTGCCGCTCAATTTGTTGATAGTCAGGATCGGCAGCACGAAGCCGTCTTCGCTCAGATGGCGACGGTCGCGAATGACCAGGTCTTCCACAACATCAGCCGTCGATCCGGAGTCGATGCAGACGCGGCCCGCCGTGATTTTGCCCATTTTGCGCGCATCATCTTTGTCAAGCTCCAGAATGTCGCCGTTCTCAATCACCAGAGCCAGCTCGACGGCGCCCATGTTTTGCGCAATCTCGGCGTGCTTCTTTAAATGACGATAATCGCCATGTACGGGAATAAAAAACTTCGGCCGCAGCAGATTGATCATCAGCCGCTGTTCTTCCTGGCTGGCGTGTCCGCTGACATGGATCAGCCCTGACGCGCCGTCATCGAAAATCACTTGCGCATCACGCCGGTAAAGATGGTCGATAACGCGGAAGATGCTCTTCTCATTGCCGGGAATAACGCGCGAGCTGAGCACGACCGTATCGCCGGGCAGGATGCGCGCGTGCTTGTGGTTGTCCACGGCGGCGCGGCTCAACGCGCTCATCGGCTCGCCCTGCGTCCCGCTGATCAGCACCATCACTTCTTCCGGATCGTAGTCGGCGATCTGCCCCGGATGAATAATCAGACCCGGAGGCACATCGAGATAGCCCAGGTCCTGCGCAATTTCCGACGACTCGACCATCGACCGCCCGACAATCGCGACCTTGCGTCCGTGCGTGTGCGCCAGGTCAATGGCGATGCGGATGCGATAGATCGACGACGAAAAGCAACTGAAGAACAGCTTTTTCTTCGTGCGCGAAAACAGCTCGTCCAAGCGCGGCTTCACCGCCCACTCGCTCGGCGTATAACCCGGGCGGTCCACATTGGTCGAATCCTGCAAAAGGGCCAGCACGCCGCGCTGGCCGTACTCAGCAAACCGGTGCAGATCAAAAGCCTTCCCGTCCGGCGGCGAAAGATCAATCTTGAAGTCGCCAGTGTGGACGATTACACCGACCGGCGTATCAATCGCCAGCGCCACGCAATCGACAAGGCTGTGCGTCACGCGAATCGGCTCAACCGTGAACGGCCCGATGGAAAACTTCGCACCGGGAGCAATCTCAATTAGCTCCGTCTCGTCCAGCAGCTTGTGCTCTTCGAGCTTTCCCTCCACATAAGCCAGCGTGAACTCGGTGCCATACACTGGCACATTGAGTTCAGACAGTATCCACGGCAGCCCGCCAATGTGGTCTTCGTGTCCATGTGTGAGGATGATGCCCCGCACCAGCTCGCGGTTTTCAACCAAGTAAGTAATGTCGGGAACAACGATGTCCACGCCGAGCAGCTCAGTCTCGGGAAACATCAGCCCAGCATCGATGACGATGATGTCGTCTTTAAAGCGGATGGCGAGGCAGTTCATGCCAAACTCGCCTAATCCGCCCAGCGGAATAATTTGCAGTTTTGCGTCGGCCATTGGAAAGGATTTGCCGCACAGGCGCACGCGCCTTCGGCGCATGAGTGTTTTCCTGTGTAACGGTTCTTCTACTTAGAGTAAATCACAGGCGTTTCATCGACTCGATGCATCAAACCCTAAACCATTAAATTTGTCATACTGAGCGGAGGATGAGCTTAGCTCATCCGTAGTCGAAGGACCTGCTTTTCGTTCGCATTGACGATTAAAGTAGGCGCCGGAAAGATCACCTCAGCAAATCCTCAAGCGTTAGACTCAGCTCCGTCTTCTCATCCCGGTACTTCACAATCACCGGCGTATAAACACTCAATCCCCACTCCAAGCCCTTGCCTTTCGAGACAGCCCGCGCCCCCGGCACCACCACTGCCCCCTCAGGAATGATGAGTGGCGTGTCACCCTCAGCCCGCAGCACCGCGCCGTGCACCACGTCATAAACAGGAGTGCCGCGCGTCAGCACCGTTCCCGCCGCCAGCACCGCGCGCTTGCGGACAACGGTGCCCTCATACACGCCGCAGTTCCCGCCGACGAGCACATCATCTTCCAGAATCACCGGGCTGGCATTGATCGGCTCCAGCACGCCGCCCACCTGCGCCGCCGCGCTCAGGTGCACACGCTTGCCAATCTGCGCGCAGCTGCCGACAAGAGCGTGCGAATCAATCATCGTGCCTTCATCGACATACGCGCCTACGTTCACATACATCGGCGGCATGCACACCACCGACTTCGCCAGGTACGCGCCAGACCGCACCGCCGAACCGCCGGGCACAATGCGAACTCCCTGCTCAGGCGAGAACTTCCGCGCCGGATAGGTGTGCTTATCAACAAACGACAGCTCACTGCCTGAAGCCGCAAGCTGACCGAGGCGAAAGCCAAGCAGAATGCCCTGCTTTACCCACGCATTTACTCGCCAGCCAGTCGGCGCAGACGCATCCGGCTCAGCCGAGCGCACCGCGCCTGCTTCAAGCGCTTCTCGCAGTTCGGTAAACGCGGCCATCGCCGCCAAAGGGTCAGTTGTGGAGTCAGAAAAGGATCGTTCGATGCGCTCTTTCAGATTGTTCATTGTTAAATCTGAGTATAGCGAGAGCTAATTCTGTCCATTGCTATGGCTGAGAAGTCGCGCGCAGTCCGGCGTGCAGTCTCTGCGAAGATACTTGCCTTTGGCTTCTCGATAACAGGCCAGCCCAGTCTGTGCAGAAGAGAGGTAGGTGAGCAGAGTCAAGTCCGGATATTCTGATCCGGCGAGAAGCTGGACGCTGACTCCCCAGCCGCCTCCGGCGCTCGTTCCCAGGTGCTCGTCCTGCCACGGAACCATGGATTTAGCTCTGCCGCGAGCAAGATTCACGATCCATACCGGACAGTTGTCATATTGACCGCAAATCGTGTTCGAGTTGTACCGGACAAGGAGCAACTGCTCCGCTGGCGTAGTTCCCGGCACATATTTGTACTGCAAATGACTAATGAAGTAATCGCGATAAGCTGCGCGGCCTAAAGATGCACCCTCTACGTCAATGCCGGCCATCTCTGTAATGTCATCGCGGAGTGCGCGAACCACGCGTGCCTGTTTGTCTGGGTTGAGAAGTGAAAAAGGAGTAGAGTCCTTCAGCGATTCAATTGTGGCCGAACACTCAGAACTGCTGTCTTGTGTCTGAGCGCGACATTCTCCCCCGACTACGGATAAAGCAAGAGCAACTATCCATGCCCCTCTATAGTGCGCTCGTCCCTGCAAAGAACCTGCCACTCAGAACATCCTGTAGTCGCCCTCTTCCTGAGGTGCGTGCACTAGCAGCCCCAACTCGCCTACGAGTCGCTCCAGCCGCGAACGCGTCGCCTGCGAGACCGGCGTCATTGGCAGGCGATAGTGCTCTTCGATGCGCCCCATCATGGCCATCACGGCCTTCACCGGGGCGGGGCTTGTCTCCCAGAAATTCGCTTGAATCAGCCTGTAGTATTTGCGGTTGATCTGCCGCGCCACAGGCCAGTCTCCTGTCAGGGCCTCTTCGATCATGCGTGACATCTCGGCGGGAATCTCATTCGACGCGACGGAAACCAGTCCCCGCGCGCCAACGCCAATCGCTCCCAATGCCATGTTGTCATCGCCTGAGTAGACACTGAAGCTGCGCGGGGCCTGCGTCACCAATTCTGTAATTTGCGGCAGACTGCCGCTCGATTCCTTTATGCCGACGATGTTCGGCGCATCCTCGATCAGCCGCATTACCGTCGCCGGCTCAAGGTTCGTCCCCGTCCGGCTGGGAATGTTGTAGAGCACCACCGGCAGCTTTACCGCATGGGCAACGGCCTTGAAGTGCTGATACTGCCCTTCCTGCCCCGGCTTGTTGTAATAGGGATTGGCCGTAAGAATAGCTGTCACGTCCGGCACCTGCGCGGCAATGCGCGCCTTGTGTACTGCCTCGCGCGTTGAATTGTGCGTGCAGCCCGCCCATACGGGTACGCGGCCAGCAGCGGCCTCAGTGATGATGCGAATGACCCGTAGCCACTCCTCTTCATTCAGCGACGGCGTCTCCGCCGTCGTCCCACAAGCCACAATCCAGTTGATACCGCTCTCAATCTGCCACTGCACCAGCGAATAGAGAGACTGCTCATCAATCGCGCCGTCCGCCCGAAACGGGGTCACCAGCGCCGTGCCACAACCAATCAGGTCCATTACAAATTGAGTCTACACTCAACAAACCGGCCAATCGAACAGCGGTCAAATTGTTCTGAAGAGAGGCGATACCGTTCATTTGTAATGCTGCAACTGCTTTTAGAATAGAAAGACAATGGTTCAGTGTTTTCAGGATTTGGGAAGCTTTGCAATGCCGCCAAACTTTCGCGGGCGCCGTGCATGGTTTGTGCAGGTCTGGTGGCTGGTGCAGGCGACTCTGTTCCGCTGCTCACCTCAAGTGATGTATGGATGGCGGCGCTTTCTACTGCGATTATTTGGAGCAAAGATCGGCAAAGGCGTCATAATTCGGCCTACCGTTGAAATCACTTACCCGTGGAAGCTCTCGATTGGCGACCATAGCTGGGTGGGAGACCACGTTACTCTCTATACTCTTGGCGAGATCCACATTGGCGATAACGCCTGTGTTTCACAGCACTCCTATCTATGTGCTGCCTCGC
Organism: Alloacidobacterium sp.; assembly: GCF_035631355.1. Classification (NCBI taxonomy): domain Bacteria; kingdom Pseudomonadati; phylum Acidobacteriota; class Terriglobia; order Terriglobales; family Acidobacteriaceae; genus Alloacidobacterium; species Alloacidobacterium sp. Next base: position 3,661 of record NZ_DASQIX010000115.1, on the reverse strand, counting down.
ATGACTACACGAAACCGGGGTTCGACATCTTTTCCAGGCCCGTTTCTATTGAATCCGAAGCATGGCTTGCTACAAATGTCTTCGTGGCTCCGGGCGTCACTATCGGAAGAGCGGCTGTGGTGGGTGCCTGCAGTGTTGTTCTTCAAGATGTTCCGGCGATGATGATTTGTGGCGGGAATCCCGCAAGAGTTTTGCGTGAACGTCCTCTGACCACGGAAGTTTTCAGCCCAATTGTCCCACAATCTCGCTGAAGTTCCATACTCCGGTCTTGCCTGTAATCCACTCTGCCGCGCGTACCGCACCCTCGGCAAACGCCCGGCGCGAGAAGGCCTCGTGCTTCAGCTCTATCACCTCATAGTCCGAGCGCGCTTCAAGTACGTGAATGCCGGCAACATCGCCTTCGCGCTTCGATTCGATGGACACGTTGAGGGAAGGATTCGCTGCCTGCACCGCCTGACGCAACGAAAGCGCCGTGCCTGAAGGCGCGTCTTTTTTCCCCGCATGGTGGGTTTCCGTAATTTCAAAGTGATAGTGAGGCACGGCCACGGCCAGTTCACGCGCCAACCGGTAGAGTGTCTGCACGCCGATGGAAAAATTCGCCCCGTAGAGAAATCCCGCGCCTTTGCGAGCCGCCAGTGAACGCATGTCATCCAGATGGTCATACCAGCCAGTGGTGCCCACCACCATGGGCGCGCCGTTTGCTAAGCAAGCGCGCATATTGGAAACAGCCGCTTCCGGGGTTGTAAAGTCGATCACTGCGTCGAAGCCAGCAAGAAAAGGAGGAGTTAATGCCATGGCGTTGCGGTTTTCTTCTTCGCCCAGCACCTGCACCCCATGGCCGTGCTCGCTGGCAACATCAGCAATTACGCGGCCTGTTTTTCCCCTGCCCAGCACAAGAAAAAGCATCCCTATCTCACGCTCGCTTCCGGTGCCTTGCGCGCTTCCACGTCAAAAATCTCAGGGTCCGGGGATTCGAAGAACGCAGCATGAAGCGAGCGCACCGCCTCGTCCGCATCGTCTTCGTCGATCATGAAGCTCATGTTGATCTCCGACGCTCCCTGCGAGATCATACGCACATTCACGTGGCGGATCGCGTTGAATACGCGCGCGGCAATACCGTTCTGTCCGCGAATGTTCTCGCCCACCATGCAGACCAGCGCTTTGCGGCCTTCATATTTCACGTCCGCCAGCTTGCTCAGGTCGGCGGCAATCTCGGGAATCTTGTCGTTGGAATCGACCGTGAGTGAAACGCTGACCTCCGATGTCGAAACCATATCCACCGCACACTTGTGCTTGTCAAAGACCTCAAAAATCGCCCGCATGTAGCCATGTGACATCAACATGCGACTGGCCACCACGTCGATAATCGTCAGCCGCTTCTTAACCGCAATCGATTTAAACGGGCTTTCGCAATGCGGCGCCAGCGAAATGATGCGCGTGCCTTCGTTTTCCGGGTTGCGCGAATTCAGCACCAGCACCGGAATGTTCTTCTGCACCGCGGGCAAAATCGTTGCTGGATGCAGCACTTTCGCGCCGAAATAAGCCAGCTCGGCAGCTTCCTCAAAGCTGATTGTTTTCACCCGCAGCGCATCCGGGCAGACGCGCGGGTCCGACGTCATGATGCCGTTCACGTCAGTCCAGATTTCAATGGCCTCGGCATGAACTCCGCCGCCGACAAGCGCAGCCGTGAAATCCGATCCGCCGCGCCCGAGCGTCGTCGTGGCGCCTTTTTCTGTCGAACCGATGAATCCGCCCATCACCACTGTCCTGCCTTCAGCAGCATATGGAAGCACATGCTCCTTCAGCCGTTCCTCGATCAGCGTGACCTGCGGAACCCCCTTGCCATGCTGCGCGTCGGTAATAATGCAACAGCGCGAATCGACATGAACGCCGTCCAGCCCGCGCGCAGCAAACGCCTCAGCAATCATGCGACTCGAAAGCCGTTCGCCATAGGAGACGATCATGTCGCTGATGCGCGGCGTCAGCTCGCCGACCGCGGACAGCCCGCGCACAATCTCATCCAGCGCGTCGAACTCGGCGTCAATCCAGGTCTGCGTGTTGGCATAAGCAGGGCCTGTAAGGTTGTCACATTGCGATGCGTCCTCACCCCGGGCTTGGGCCGTCAGGCGGCAAGCTACTTCTTTGTGGCGACTGCGAAGCCGAGCGGTAATCGCCAGCGCGCCGTTGCGGTCGCCGCGCGAAGCCGCGCTGGCTGCGGCCAAAAGCTGATCGGTGACCTTGGCCATCGCGCTCACTACAACAATTGGCTGCAGTCCCTTTTCGTGGCGTCCGGCAACAATGCCCGCTGTGCGGTGAATGGCGACAGCATCTTCAACTGAAGTTCCGCCGAACTTCATCACGACGAGTTTCTTCATGCCGGGACCGCCACCGGATCGAGCTTGCCCAGCGAGACCAGCAGCTCAGCATTCAGCAGCGCCGCGCCCGCGGCCCCGCGAATCGTATTGTGCGAAAGCACCGTGAACTTCCAGTCCAGCAGCGGACATGGACGCAAACGGCCTACAGTCGAAGCCATCCCGTTGCCGCGCATCCGGTCCAATCTTGGCTGCGGACGGTCATCCGCCGCAACAAACTCGATAGGCTGCGCAGGCGCCGTCGGCAGGTCCTGCCCGGCTAGCGGCTTGAATTCGCTCCATGCCGCCAGAATCTGCTCGCGGGTTGCCGTCTTGCGCAGCTTGATGCTCACGCTTTCCGTATGCCCGTCTTCCACAGGAACGCGGTTGCAATGCGCCGAGATTTTCGCATTCAGAGATTCAACGCGGCTGCCCTTCAGTGCGCCCAGCAGCTTCAGCGTCTCCTCCTGCATCTTTTCTTCCTCGCTCTTGATGTAGGGAACGACGTTGCCGAGAATGTCGAGCGAGGCCACGCCGGGATAGCCCGCGCCGCTCACAGCCTGCATCGTGCTCACAAAAATCGATTCGATGCCGAAATGCTCTTCGAGCGGTTTCAATGCGAGCACCAGCCCGATCGCCGAACAGTTGGGGTTGGTGACAATGTATCCGCCTGACTGCTTGCGCCAGCTCTGGTTTTCGAGCAGCGGCAGATGACTGGCATTTACTTCCGGAATCACCAGCGGCACATCTTCCTGCATGCGGAAGGCGCTGGAGTTCGAGATCACGGCGCAGCCGGCAGCGGCAAACTTCGGCTCCAGTTCACGGGCAATATCAGAATCGAGTGCGGCGAAAATGATCTTCGGCGCACCTTCGGGCGACGCAGGCGATACCGGCATCTCGGCAATGTGTGCAGGCAGTACCGTGTCGAGCTTCCACTTCACGGCATCGCCGTAGCACTTGCCGCTCGATTTATCGCTGGCCGCGAGCCACGCCACTTCAAACCACGGATGATGCTCAAGGAGCTGAATGAAACGCTGGCCGACCATCCCGGTCGCGCCAAGAATGCCGATCTTCTGTCGCTGCATGTGCTTCTGTACACCTCTGCCCAACATCGTTCATGCGCTGGACTGTTCGCTGTACCTAATAGTGTAACTGTTTTAGCGCGAGCAGATGCACCCCTGTGGAACCACGGCTGCAAAGAGTGCCGAGGCAATATCCCGATCAAATCGCAGAAAAACAAGGAGACGTATCTATCCGGTCCCGGATAAGATCAAAACCGAAGACATGGTAGGTGCTTCATGGAATCTCTA
>NZ_DASQIX010000114.1:0-16241 GCF_035631355.1 Alloacidobacterium sp. | reverse complement strand
GACACACTGGCCTACATGCGGCAGGAGTTTTCATGGCTGGGCGACTTCGACCATCACACATGGTCGTGCGAACTGGGGATCGCGAAGCCCGATCCGGCGATCTACATCCACACCTGCGAAAAATTGGGCGTCGCTCCGGCGGAGGCCCTGTTCCTGGATGACAAGGCCGAGAATATTCACGCGGCCGAAGGAGTTGGGCTGGTTGGGATTCAGTTCAAGAACATTGAGCAGTTACGGCGGGAGCTGGAAGAGCGTGGACTGCTGGCTCTGGCTCCGATGCCATTGGCGTGATTCAGGCGAGGAGCTCCGCTCACGAAACGCTTATTGATCGCTGGAAAAACCGTCGGAAAAAATCTCGATCCAACTGACAGATATAGCGAGAAAACAGCCTGCCAGTCCCGTAAAAAACATGACTTCCAGAACGTGAAAAGCTCCAATGATGAGTGTATCGATCACGAATTCTTACTCATTCATATAGATTCTTTACTAATTCCTTACGAAATCTTTATACGACGTTTATACGAATCTGTCGCCTGAAATCGTAAGAAAAACCGACAAACCCTTCATTCTATTTTGTTTACTGTATGAAATTTATTGAGGGTTGACAGGCTTTATAGGCTATTTTAGTCTAGGCATGTTTGCAGCAAGCCTATGACGAAATCTGGAAAAACCGAGCCTCGCGATCTCTTCCCTGGAGCGCTGGAGATGATGGTCCTTCAATCGTTGCGGCGGCAGCCGATGCACGGGTATGCGCTGGTGCAGCACATCAAGCAGCGGTCGAATGAGCTGTTGCAGGTGGAGGAGGGGTCTCTGTATCCGGCGCTGCAACGCATGTTGAAGGACGGGCTTGTGAAGGCCGAGTGGAAGATCTCGGTCACGAACCGGCGTGTGCGCGTGTACGACATTACGGCGGCGGGCGTGCGGCACCTGGAGCGCGAGAAGTCCCGCTTTGAGCAGATGCTGGCAGGGATTCATCTGGTTCTTTCTCCGGTGGAGTCTTAGGGATGTCAGTTTGGCGTTTAAGAATGTCCGCACCCATAGCGCTGCATTTCGGAAGAAACCGCAGGTCCCCTTCGGCTGCGCTCAGGGCAGGCTCTCCGCTCCGCCGCTAACGCGCTCCGGTCGGGATGACAAATATGATGGGAGGCGCACATGCGCTGGCTTCGAAATTTGTTTTCACGCGGTAAGGCTTACGACGATTTCGCTGAAGAGATTCAGCAGCATCTCGATGAGCGCGTCGGTGCGCTTGTAGCTGAGGGCATGGACCGCGATGAGGCTGAGCATATGGCACGGCGCGAGTTTGGCAATGTGACGCTTCTTGAAGAGCGCGGGCGCGAGGCGTGGCAATGGCCGACGGTGGATTCTCTATGGCCGGATATTCGATTTGGAATGCGGCAGATTGTGCGGTATCGCACGTTCACGATCATGGCGGTGGCGACGCTGGCGCTGGGGATTGGCGCGAACACAGCGATCTATACGCTGATTGATTCGATCATGCTGCGGCCGCTTCCCTATCCGCAGCAGGACAGGCTGGTGCAGATTTCTGGCTACTTTCCCAAGGGATGGATTCGCGAGTATCAGAACCATGCGCAGTCGTTTGCTTCGATCTCGGCGTATGGAGTGGATGCGGAATCAAATGTGGAGGATACGGACGCCGCCGAGCGGGTGTTTGGATCGCCGGTGATGGTGAATGCGTTCGATACGCTGGGTATTCATCCGGCGCAAGGCAGCTTTTTCTCGCCGGAAAATGCGATTGCGGGGCGCGACCTGGTGGTGGTGTTGAGCTACGGATACTGGCAACAGCGGTTTGCGGGCGACCCGCGGGTGATTGGGCAGACGATCAGGATCGATGGCGTTTCGCGGAAGATCATTGGCGTTCTGCCGGCGGGGATCCGTTTTCCGTACGCTGATACGCAGTTTCTCATCCCTATCGCCTTTAAGGGAGGCGACCCTGTTGATTCGTGGAAAGACTTCCGAAACCAAGCGATTGGCCGTCTGAAGGATGGCATAGCACCGGCCACGGCACAGGCGGAGTTGCGAAGGCTGCATCCGCTGCTGCTGCCGCTGTTTCCGTGGACGATGCCGGATGACTGGGAGGCGGACACTACCGTGATTCCGCTGCTGGCTTCGATTGTGGGCGACACGCGTCCACGGCTTCTTTTGCTGCTGGGGGCGGTTGGATTGATTTTGCTGATTGCGTGCGCCAATGTTGCGAACCTGACGCTGGCGCGAGCGGCATCGCGTGAGCGTGAGATGGCGATTCGCGGTGCGCTGGGGGCCTCTGGCTGGCGGATCATTCGGCAATTGCTGGTGGAGAGTGTTTTGCTGGGGCTGCTGGCTGGCGTTGCAGGCTTGTCAGCGGCCGCGATCAGTCTGCGCACCCTTACGCGGCTGCTTCCCGCAAATACGCCTCGGATTGCGAACGTTGGGCTGCACTGGGATGTCTTTCTGTTTGCCGCAGTGGCATCGGTATTTACGGGCGTGCTGTTCGGGCTTGTTCCCGCGATCAGGATGGCGTCGCCGCACTTGCAGAAGTCGCTGCGGGCAGGCGGGTTGGCGGTCGCCGGGCGCGGATCGCAGTTCCGGCTTTCGATGCTGTTGGTGGTGGGGCAGATTGGCTTGTCGGTGGTGGTGATTACGGCGGCAGGGCTTATGCTGCACAGCCTTTATAGCTTGTCGCAGGTGAATCCGGGATTTCGCACAGGGCAGATTGTGACAGCGGAGGTTTCGCTGGATTCTTCCGAATGCAAGCAGCAGGGACATTGTCTCGCGTTCTTTCAGCAAGTGGAACAAAAGGCGAGCACGATTGCAGGAGTGGAAGACGTTGCCCTCGTCGATCAACTGCCGATGACGGGGTTTGACCTTAGGTATATCTACGATGCCGAGGGCCATCCGCGCAACCCTCGGCAGGAGGCCAATCAAGCGGCAGAACGGACTGTCTCGACGGACTATTTCCATACTGTTGGATTGCGCCTGTTGCGGGGACGTTTGTTGACTGACGCGGACCAGTCGGGCGCAAGCCGCGCCGCTGTCATCAACCAGAAGATGGCGGAATCGCTCTGGCCAAATCAGAGCCCGATCGGGAAGCACATCGCCGAAGTTGCGGATGAGCAGACCCCGGCGGCACTCGATATGAATGCGGCGTCGATTGTGGTGGGAGTGGTGAGCAACACGCACCATGCAAGCCTGGCCAACACTTTTGACGATGAAGTGTATCTACCCATGACGGCGAAGAACATCAAGACGCAGATGACGGTGCTGCTGCGCTCCCACCTTCCGGCAACGCAGACGGTAAGTGGACTGCGCAGGGCGGTAGCGGAGATTGATCCGCTTGTTCCGGTCACGCACGTGCAAACATTGGATGAGGTGGTGGCTGCGTCTGTTTCTGCTCCGCGGTCGCTGGCGATTCTGCTGCTTTGCTTCGGTGCGCTGGCGGTGGGGGTTGGCTCGGTGGGTGTTTATAGCCTGATTACTTATGTCGTCAGCTGGCGCACACGGGAGATTGGAATCCGGCTTGCGTTAGGCGCGCCACAGCGGCAGATTGTGCGCTCTGTGGTGAAGCAGAGTTTGGGGCTGGCGGTTGCGGGGTCAATTGCCGGGCTTGCCGGGGCTGTTGTTTGCGCGAGCCTGTTGCGGCGGTTTCTCTTTGAAGTGCGGCCTTTCGATCCGCTGACGTTTTGCGTTGTGCCGACACTGATGCTCTTGCTAGCACTGATTGCAGCATGGATACCGGCAAGACGCGCAGCTTCGATTGATCCCATGGTTGCGTTGCGTTCTGAGTAATCAACTGCGACTTTGCTCGATTATTTCGCGTTCCGGGATCGGGATCTGCTCGACAATTTCCACGTCGAAGCCCTGCAGAGCGGGGACGTGGGTTGGAGTGTTCGAGAGCAGACGAACTTTGTGGATGCCGAGATCGGCGAGTATTTGGCCGCCCAATCCTACCTGACGGAGAGTGCGTTGATGGCGCTCGTCATGGCCTTCACGCGTGCGCGCTTCGCGGTGCATGATGATGCGGTGCGGCGTGATGGTGCGGTCAATGTCAAAACCGCGGCTGGTGTTGTGAAGATAAATCAGCGCGCCTCTTCCCTCTTCAGCTATGGCTTTGAGCGAGCGCTGCATGATGCTGTGGCAGTCGCACAGGGTCGTGCCGAAGATGTCGCCTGCGAGGCAATGCGAGTGCACGCGCACTAATACCGGTTCAACACCCTTACTGACATCGCCCTTGAACAGCGCCAGGTGGCTTTCGCCGCCATTCACTTCGCTCTCATAAGCAATCATGCGGAAATCGCCATATGGGGTCGGCAGTTCGCTTTCCGCGACGCGCACGATGTAGCGTTCATTCTGCAGACGGTAGCGGATAAGCTCGGCGACGGTGAGCATCTTCATCCCGTGCTGATTGCAGAATTCAGTCAGGTCGGGGACGCGGGCCATAGTGCCATCGTCCTTCATGATTTCGCAGATGACGCCGGCGGGGATGAGTCCGGCCATGCGCGCGAGATCGACGGAAGCCTCGGTCTGTCCGGCGCGGACAAGCACGCCGCCTTTGCGGGCGCGCAGCGGGAAGATGTGTCCGGGACGGGCGAGGTCATTGGCTGTCGATGCCGAATCGATTGCGACTTTGATGGTGCGCGAGCGGTCATGCGCGGAGATGCCGGTGGTCACGCCTTCGCGGGCCTCGATGGTCTCTGTGAATGCAGTGCCGAAGCGCGAGGAGTTCTGCTGCGTCATGGGACCGAGGCGGAGATAGTCGGCGCGCTCTTCAGTCAGCGTAAGGCAGATGAGGCCGCGTCCGTGTTTCGCCATGAAGTTGATGGCTTCCGGCGTAACGAACTCCGCAGCCAGTGTGAGGTCGCCTTCGTTTTCGCGGTCTTCGTCATCGACGACGACGATCATGCGTCCGGCCTTGATCTCTTCGATTGCGCCGGGGACGTCAGTAAATGGAGCCGTGGCAGCCATGTTCCTATTGTCTGCCAATCTAGGGTGTTCTCGCCACAATGGGCTTATGGCGGGTTGTAAAATCCACGGGCAATTCTTGAAGGTGTGGCAATTTGATCCTGATGGAAAGCGACTGCTGCGGTATCCCACTTGTCCATCAGGTTGGCCTTTATTTTCTTCTCGACTCCGGGTTGAGACGGCTCCGTAAGATCAAAAGTAAAGGTCTTCTTCCTGGCCAACTCCATTGCCCCAAAGGGTCCTTCAACCCGGCCCTTACCATCCAACAGCGCCAGCCGGGCTTCCTTGTCGTTAATCTCTAATCTCACATGCCCGGAGGATTGCAAATACACTTGCTGCTGGCCAAACGTGAATACAAAGTCGTTCCCTTTTTTGTTGACGATGTAGTTGGGTATCAAGCTGACGTAAATTGTTCCCCGCAGGCCGCGAACAATGGCCTCCTTAGTACCTGAAGGAAGTAATTCCAATCGGGGAAATACAATGATCGAATCAGGCCCAACACGGATGGTGCTTTGATCTTGAAGCTCTACTTCAGCCCTCCCCATGCCTGTTCGAATGACGTTCCCTTGAGCAATAGCCGTGTGATCCAATGCACGTTGAAAGTCTTTGCCATAAGCGCTGGCAAGTTCCACTTCACCCGACACCTCGCTAAACCATGCAATCGCGATTTTCGTATTGCCATGAGGCGCAGGTATGTAAGGAGCTCGAGCTACCGATGCAGGCGGGGCGCTTTGAAACGCCCATGCGTTCCATGCAAGAGCGGATATGAGAGTGACCGCAATATGGGCTATTGCTCTCATTTGGGCATTCGCCTCTTCTTAGGAGACGACTCATCGGAGAAGAAAGTCAACCGATATTGTCGGGCTTGTTTGGCCGCTCGAAATCAACACTGAAAAAAGCCTAACTGACAGAGAACACCAAGGCTGCAAGTGTCTGAACTGCTCAAACACTATTCTCCTATTGACAATCTATATGAACAAGATCACACTTTCCTATAGTTATTCGATAGGACTGGTCAATGGGGCCGAAACAGGCAAATCTTCTGCAAGGTACGCTTGATCTGCTTATCCTCAAGGCGCTCGGTGCTGGGGAGTTGCACGGACTGGGCGTTTCGCGCCGCATCGAGCAGATGACACAAGGGACGTTTCTGGTCAAACCGGGGTCGCTATTCCCCGCTCTCCATCGCATGGAGGAAGCCGGCTGGCTGAGCTCGGTCTGGGGCGAGTCGGAAAACAACCGGCGCGCGAAATATTACCGGCTTACAAGAGCCGGAAAGAGCCAGCTTGAAGTGGAAACGGAGCAATGGGCAACGGTTGCTCTGGCCATGGCGAATGCGTTGAAGGCGACATAGGAGGCGACCGATGAAACTCTGGATCCGCGTTCGCAGCGTTCTGCGAAACCTCTTCCAAAAGCAGCACGTCGAAAAGCAACTTGACGACGAGGTCCGCGCCTACGCGGACATGATTGCAGATGAAAGAGTTGCTGCAGGTATGTCCGCGTCAGAAGCTCGCCGCACAGCATTGGCCGACCTCGGCGGCGCGGAGCAGGTGAAGCAGGCGGTGCGCGATCGCCGCGCCGGAGCGGGTATGGAGATTCTCTGGCAGGATGCGCGCTACGGACTGCGTCAGTTGGCCCGCAATCCAGGATTCACGGTAACAGTAGTGCTAACCCTGGCGCTTTCCATCGGCGCGAACACGGCAATCTTTTCCATTGTGAACGCGCTCATGCTGAAAAGCCTGCCTTATGCGCATCCGGAGCGCATGGGCACGATCTACACGCGGATCAGAGGCCCCATCGCTTCCGATGAGCGGCACCATGTGAATGGCGAGCAATGGGAGTTGCTGCGTGACCACGTTCCTGCTCTCATCTCCGCTGTATCCGGCATTCGCCCTTCTGGCGTTAATTTAGAGACTCGATCGCACGCGCAGTATGTCCGCGCAGGACGCATTTCGGAGCATTACCTGGATGTGCTGGCGATTCATCCTTTATTGGGGCGCAATTTCACGAAGGCGGAAGACCTTCCGCACGGGACCAAGACAGCCATTCTGAGCTATGGCCTGTGGCACAGCACCTTCGGCTCAAATCCCAACATCCTGGGCAAGGCAATTCTGCTGAAAGGCGAACCATATACGGTCATCGGCGTATTGCCTGAGGGTCTGACGATTCCCCTGAGCGCTGATGTGTATACGGCACTCCAACCCAGCCGCGATGGCGAAGGCGCGGGCACGAATTTCGAAGCCATTACTCGGCTGCGCGACGGCGCAACATGGCAGGAAGCGGATGCTCAAATCAATCGCGCGTGGTCACTGCGCACCAACCGCTATGAGCTGGAAGACAACCCCGGCGCGCAGGTGAGCTATTATTCCGTGCCGCTGCAGAAAGGAGAGACGGCGACACTGCGTCCGCAAGCTCTGGCCCTGATGCTGGCCGCGGGATTCATTCTGCTGATTGCCTGCGCCAATCTTGCCGGCCTGACGCTGGTGCAGGTGCTGCGGCGCACGCCTGAAATTGCAACACGGCTGGCACTTGGCGCATCGCGCTGGCATATCCAAAAGCAACTATGGATTGAAAATCTTCTGCTGGCGCTGCTGGGAGGAATGGTTGGAGTGGCGACTGGGTTCCTCGCGCTGCGTGGGCTGATCGCGCTGCTGCCTGAGCATTTTCTGCCAGTGGCAGACGTATCGCTCGATGGCGGAGTGCTGGCGTTTACATTTCTCATTTCATTGCTCACCAGCGTTCTTTTTGGGATGCTTCCGACGCTTACGACGCGGAGGCTCGACCTGCGTTCGGCCATTGGCAGCCGCATGACAACAGGCAGTGACCATTTGCGTCTGCGGCAGGCGTTGATTGCAGGCGAAGTTGCGCTGACAGTGGTGTTGCTGGCGGCTGCGGGACTGCTGATTCGCACGCTCATCCATCTTCAGACCCTTCCGCCAGGGTTTAACCCAAACGGCGTGATGACCGCGACGGCCTCGCTGGACGATGCGCGCTATCACGACGCGGCGGCCTTCCGAAAGCTGCTGAGCGAGAGCACCGCCGCCATGCGGCAGATTCCCGGCGTGGAGCAGGCGGCAGTCGGATTGAGCCTGCCATATGAACGCTCGTTGATTATGGGCGGAATCAGCATCAGCGACGGCAAAGAAGCCGGGCAGAAGGCAATGGCGGACGAAGTATATGTAACTCCCGACTATTTTGCTGCATTGCAGATTCCGGTCCTGGCTGGACGTTCCTTTACAGATGAAGACGGCCCGGGAACTCAGCGCGTGACCATCGTGAACCGGGAGTTCGCGCGCAAATTCTTCCATAATGCGAACCCAGTCGGCCGCCATATCTTCGAAGACATGCTCATTGTCGGAGTCGTCGAGGACGTTGCCATGGCGCCAGGCATCGATCCCATTGCGCCACTCACCAACGAATCGACCATGTATGTTCCCGCCACGCAGATGGAAAGCAGTCAGATCTCGGTGGTCCATGTCTGGTTTCAGCCGAGTTGGATCGTCCGCACCTCCGGGCCAGTCGAAGGACTGACCGCGCAAATGCAACACGCGCTGGCGAGCGTCGATCCTAACCTGCCTTTTTCTGGCTTTTACAGCATGAAGGACCTGCTGGCGAAGACGCTGGCGACGCAGCGCGTAGAGGTGGCGCTGCTGGGCGCGATGGCGGCATTGGCCTTGATCCTGAGTGCTGTCGGAATCTTTGCGCTGGTGGCAAATATCGTGGCGCAGAAGACGCGTGAAATCGGCATCCGCATGGCACTGGGATCGACGGCCCGCCAGGCGATGGTCCATGTCGGAGCAACGGGAGCATGGTCGGCGGTGGTGGGTCTTGCTCTTGGGCTGGTCTTGTGCGCCGGAGCATTGCGGGCCATGCGCAGCGTGCTTTACGGGACGAGCGTTTACGATTCACGCACTATTCTGGCTGTGGTATTGATGCTTGCAACTGTGACAGTCATTGCCGCGATTGCGCCTACTCTGCGAATTTCGCGGATTGATCCCGCGCAGACACTGCGGGAAGAATAGTCCGGCTCAAGACGACAGTGCAGATTGCCGCCGCATCAGAAAGCGGCGAACGGACTGGTCGTGTTCGAGGCCGATGGCGATTTCATAAGCGTAGCGGGCATCGTTGGATGCGCCAGACCTGGCAAACAATTCTGCGCGCGCCGCCCACCAGGGCTGGTATTCGGCAAGACGTTTGTCGACCGCCAATTCTTCGAGAGTGGCAAGCGCCAGTTCGGGGCCGTGCAGTTCCGCGATGGCGAGAGCGCGGTTGATGGCGACCACCGGTGATCCGGTCATGGCAAAGAGCGCGTCGTAAAGTTCAAGCACGGCTTCCCAATTGGCGCGTCCGGTACGGCAGCGCTCGATGTGCGCGGACTGGACGGCGGCTTCCAACTGATAACGTCCAATGAAGCGAAATTCGCTGGCGCGCCGCAGCAAGCCTTCCGCCTCGCCAATCATCTGGAAATCCCACTGCGCGGAATCCTGGTCGGCGAGCGGGATGTATTCGCCATCAGCGTTGCGGCGGGCATGACGGCGCGCTTCGGCATAGAGCATGAGGGCAAGCAGGCCCAGCGCTTCCGGCTCAGACGGCAGCAGCTCAATAATCACGCGGCACAGGTAGATGGCCTCATCAGCGAGGCCACGCCGGGCCACGTCGGCGCCGGCGGCATCACTCCAGCCTTCGGCGAAAGCCGCGTAGGTGGCTTCGAGAACTGTATCCAGCCGGTCAGGAAGTTCTTCGCGCTCAGGGATGCGGAATGGGATACCGGCTTCGCGAATTTTGACTTTGGCGCGGACGAGGCGCTTGCCCATGGCTGCCGGCGATATGAGGAATGCAGAGGCAATGGCCTCGGCGTCGAGTCCAAGCAGGACTTGAAGGATCAGTGGCGAGCGGACGGCAATATCAATGGCCGGGTGGGCGCAGGCGAACATCAGGGCGAGACGGCGGTCGGGAATCTCGGTGTCGGCGGGAAGCGCGCTTAGGACCTCGCCCATCTGCTGTAGATCGAGGCCAACCATATCGTTGCTGTGCTTTCGGCGGGTCATATCGATGAACTTGCGCCGGGCCACAGTGAGCAGCCAGGCTTCAGGGTTTGACGGGCAGCCGTTTTGTGGCCAATCGGCAAGTGCCGATGTAAATGCTTCAGACAGCGCATCTTCGGCAGCAGCCACATCGCGCGTGCGCGCTGCGAGAAAGGCGACGAGCTTGCCATAGCTGCGGCGCGCGACGGCTTCCGCTGCGGCACGGGCATCGTCTTCGCGCAGATTCATGCGGCGGTTTGTTTTATCCGGCTGATGTCACAGAGCATGTCTGAATGGATATTCAGGCCGATGTTGGTCATGTTGTAGACGTGCTCGGTGGCGACGAGCCAGACGATTTCGCAGATTTCGCGTTCTGAGTAATGACGCGCCATACGGGCAAAGGTTTCCGGATTGACCTTCTTATCTCTCGTCAGATCGGTCACATAATCCAGCATCGCGCGCTCCGCCTCGCTGAAGAGCGGGCTGGTTGCATAGTCTTCAAGCGAATCGAACTTCGCCTGGTCCATTTTTGCCTGAATGGTGAATAAACGCCCGATATCGATGCAGAAGAGACAGACATTCGTGCGCGCCACCTGCTCACGGACGAGCATCACGGCTTCCGGGGGCAGTATCAGCTTCTTATCCAGCTTGCTGATTTTTCCGTAGAACATGCCGAAGCCCAGCGGCAGCCGCGCCGAATGTACTTTCAGAGGCGTAAGTACCTTGCCGAACTGCTTACGCGTAAAGTAATAGACCAGCTTCATCATCAGGCTCTTAGGCTTTTCGATCGGCGGGAGAAATATGTCCATGTTCGGATTCCCTTCCATAGTTGAGACATTTATCAATTCGAGCGCAAAGCGGGACACGAAAAGAGTCGAATCCCGCCAATGTATCAATAAAGCCGCCTGACGCGGCTTTATTGAGGCGCGGACATGTCCCAGATGGGACGCACTTCGACGACGCCATGGCCTGCACCTGGGCAACGGGCTGCCCAGGCAAGCGCCGCATCGAGATCTGGCGCCTCGATGAGGTAATAGCCGCCCAGCTGCTCCTTTGTGTCTGCGTAAGGGCCATCGAGCACCTGCGGCTTGCCGTTCGTGGTGCGAACCGTGGATGCGGTTTCGATTGGGCGAAGGCGATTGCTGCCCACCAGGGCGCCCGCGTTCTTGAGCGCCTCGGTGTAAGCCATGTAGGCCACGTAACCCTGCTGCTTCTCAGCATCGGACATTTTGTCCCAGCCGGACTCATCTGCATAAAGCGCCAATAGGTATTGCATGGAAAACCTCCGTGAGGATGTATTTACTACCATGACGCGTGGCAGACGGCCATTTGGACATCGGACAAAATATTTTTCACTTGAAAGCAGAAGCGCCGCCCATTTCGGGCGGCGCTTCGGAGTGACTTTAGCTTTGGATTCAAACCTTACAGGGTAGACTCGATCTCAAAGCCCCACGCTTCCAGCAAACCCTCAGGGATGTACTTGGAGTTGCGGTTGCGGCGGGCCCATTCGCGCAGGCGCGTCGAGCGGATGTACTGATCTGGAGTGAGCTTGTATTCCTTGACGACCTGTTCGAAGGAAGTGACAGTGGGCACGACCGGACCGATGGGCTCCGGCTTGCCCCAGTTTGGATTACCACGACGTTTTGCCATTATTTGATTTACCCCTAGCAGTAAGGTGACGTACAGATACTCCGGCGAAGGCAGGGAACCACATTACCAACAGACCCGCCGGGAAGTCACAAACTCTTCTATTTTAGGTAGTTTTTCTCCAAAAATCAATAGAAAAATAGCCATTTTTGAAACGAAATATGGTACGAAAGCACCATTACAAATTGCCGTAATGACCGATATCTGCTTCACCAGTACATCGTGTAGATGTTCGCGGCTAGCAAAAGTTAATCTTATTTAACACCTCCGCAATATATATGAGCGGAATACGCTCATATTTGCACCTTGACCCACTTGACAACTGTCAATAACTTTCCCTACATTAGCAGTCGAAGAGTGAAAGTGCTAAAGGGCTGTGCGACAGCCTTCACACAGCACCAAAGCTCCTCGCTTACAGTAGAAATTCCCAAATCAGCAATCAATACCGCGAGGCAGACCCCTCGCGCGAAGGAGAAGTACCGCAATGGCAACTGCAACTGTAGCCACTACCTTTACTCCGCTGCACGACCGTATCCTGGTTCGCCGCGTAGATGAGGGCGAGACCGTTCGTGGCGGAATCATCATCCCCGACACAGCCAAGGAAAAGCCGCAGGAAGGCGAAGTGATCGCCGTGGGCAAAGGCAAGTCGAACGACGAAGGCAAGACCTTTCCGCTCGATGTGAAGTCCGGCGACCGCATCCTTTTCGGCAAGTATTCCGGCACTGAGATCAAGATCGATGGCGAAGAGTTCCTCATCATGCGTGAGGAAGAAGTCCTCGGCATTCTGAAGAAATAACTACTCTCCCAGGTCTCCTTCGCGATCCTTCGGCTTCGCTCAGGACAGGCTCTGGGGCACCCACGATGTGGGAACAAGACGTTAGGAGAATTAGAAATGGCAAAGCAAATTCTGCATGGAGAGGATTCCCGCCAGGCGATTCTGCGCGGCGTGAACACTCTGGCTGACGCAGTCAAGGTGACGCTCGGTCCCAAGGGCCGCAATGTCGTCATCGAAAAGAAGTTCGGCTCGCCGACGATCACCAAGGACGGCGTAACCGTAGCCAAGGAAATCGAGCTGAAGGACGCGCTCGAAAACATGGGCGCGCAGATGGTGCGCGAGGTCGCATCGAAGACCTCCGATGTTGCCGGCGACGGCACCACCACTGCAACCGTGCTCGCCCAGGCGATCTATCGCGAAGGCGTAAAGACGGTTGCCGCCGGCGCGAACCCGATGGCGCTGAAGCGCGGCATCGACAAGGCAGTTGAGGTCATCAATGGCAAGCGGGATGAGAACGGCGTTGTTACAGGCGGCGCTCTCTCGAAGCTCTCGAAGCCGGTTTCGGGCGACATGATTGCCCAGGTCGGCACCATCTCGGCCAACTCGGACTCGACCATCGGCAACATCATTGCCGAGGCGATGAAGAAGGTCGGCAAGGACGGCGTCATCACCGTTGAAGAGTCGAAGACCCTGGAAACGCAGCTCGACGTGGTCGAAGGTATGCAGTTTGACCGCGGCTACCTGAGCCCCTACTTCGTGACCGATCCGGACCGCATGGAAGCAGTGCTCGAAGATCCGTACATCCTGATCTATGAGAAGAAGATCAGCTCGATGAAGGACCTTCTGCCTCTGCTCGAGCAGGTTGCCCGCAGCGGCAAGCCCCTTATTATCATCGCGGAAGACGTGGATGGCGAAGCGCTGGCAACCCTTGTGGTCAACAAGCTGCGTGGCACGCTGAACGTAGCAGCCGTCAAGGCCCCCGGCTTTGGCGACCGCCGCAAGGCGATGCTGGGCGATATCGCGATCCTCACCGGCGGCAACGCCATCACCGAGGACCTTGGCCTGAAGCTAGAGAACCTGAAGATCGAGGACCTGGGTAAGGCGAAGCGCGTCACCATCGACAAGGACAACACCACGATCGTTGAAGGCCGTGGCCAGTCCAAGGCGATTGAGGGCCGCGTGAAGGAAATTCGCAATCAGGTCGAGAAGACCACCTCTGACTACGACCGCGAGAAGCTCCAGGAGCGCCTTGCGAAGCTGGTTGGCGGCGTCGCCGTCATCAAGGTCGGTGCGGCTACCGAAACCGAGATGAAGGAGAAGAAGGCCCGCGTGGAAGACGCTATGCACGCGACCCGCGCCGCGGTTGAGGAAGGCATCGTCCCTGGCGGCGGTGTGGCCCTTGTCCGCTCGGCAAAGGAAGTCGATGAACTGGTCAAGACCCTTCAGGGTGACGAGAAGATCGGCGCTCAGATCGTTCGCCGCGCTCTCGAAGAGCCGCTGCGCCAGATTGTCGGCAATGCCGGCGAAGAAGGCGCTGTGGTTGTGGGCAAAATCAGCGACCATAAGGACCTGAACTACGGCTACAACGCCGGCACCGGTGAGTACGAAGACCTGGTGAAGGCCGGCGTCATCGACCCGACAAAGGTGACCCGCACTGCCCTGCAGAACGCGGCCTCCATTGCCGGACTGATGCTGACCACTGAAGCCATGGTTTCGGAGATTCCGGAGCCCAAGGCTGCTGCCCCAGCGGGCGGTCACGGCGGCGGCATGGAAGGCATGTACTAGGACTTCGCATCCAGCGATACGCGCCTTGCGGCGCCATAATAAAGCCCTCGCGAAAGCGAGGGCTTTTTGCTTTAGTAAATGCAACCGTAGAATTTCTTTGTGCTTCCACGCTACCAAACGTTCGGACCAGTTTCGGCATTCGACCGGAAACATTTATTATTTGTTTCTCAGCATTGTTGCAAGTGAGGTTAGCCATGAGGATAATCTCGCAGATCCTCCCCCGGCGATTCCGTCTTCGGCTAAGACGCGCCTTCGACAGCCTCTATTGCAGGCCTATACCCGACAAGGAAACTCTAGGCACCTCATCCTCATCGCAGTGGACGATCGTAATCCGCGACATGAGTCCGGACGCGGTGATCTACAGTGGCGGCGTAGGTGGAGATGTTACCTTCGAGCAGGAACTTATCCGAAGATTTGGAGTCGAAGTTCACATCTTCGACCCTTCCCCCATTGCCAGGAACACAATTGCGCAGGCCCATTCCGAGCATCTTCATTTTGAGCCTATTGGATTATCCGGATCGAAGGAGGCGAAGTTCTCTGTTGGTGGCGGCAGCGATGACAAAGTTTGGTTCAAGGCCGGGGATGGCGACGCAGCAACATGCACAAGCCTGCCGCAAGAAATGGAGAAGAACGGGCACCATTCTATTGATTTGCTGAAGATCGATATCGAGGGGTTCGAATATGAGGTGCTCGAGTGCTGCCTCGCACAGGACATCCCGATCAAACAAATATGCGTTGAATTTCATGACTTCTTTCCCGAGATTCCCAAATCAAAAACAAAGGGGATGATTCGAAAGTTGAAATCACATGGTTTCGACCTGATTCATCGGCATCGGCACGATCACACTTTCCTGCAGCGCAACATCATGCCTTAAATAGTGGAGAAGGACTATCCGATGCAGATGAACTACGCTCGGTATCCGAACCGGGAACATGACCGGGCGCGGCAGGTGGCTGGCCTGCTGGCCCGTCTGCGGCTGGACTGGCTGCTGTCGCATCTGCCACCCCGTGTTGTATGGGCCGCCTATGTTTTCATCAATGGATTCGTCACGATTGCCCTGCTGTCGGTGCTCGCTTTCGTTACACGCACGCCGTTTGTTTTTCCCTCCTTGGGGCCAACGGCCTTTCTATTCTTTTTTGCGCCGTTATCGGATGCGGCGAGTCCGCGTCATGCGATTCTTGGCCATGCGGTTGGACTGATTTGCGGGTACGGGGCATACATCCTGATGGGGTCGCATGGCTTTGCCGGCGCCGCTCTGCAGGGAGCCTCATGGCCGGCGGTGACAGCAGCAGCGCTGTCGCTGGCTGCAACCGGAGGCGGGATGGCACTGTTTCGGATCAGTCATCCGCCGGCGGGCGCAACCACTATGATCGTTTCCCTCGGCATCCTGGCCAATGTGGAGTATCTGTTTGTGATTGAGGCTGCGGTTGTCCTGCTGACCGCGCAGGCGTGGATCATTAACCGCCTTGCAGGGCTTGATTATCCTGTGTGGGAGAAGAGAAATGGATAGCAGATTCTCAGGCAAAGTGGCACTGGTCAGCGGCGGTACGGGCGGATTGGGCCGCGCTGTGACTCTCGCGTTTCTTGCTGAGGGCGCGCGTGTCGCCGTTCCTTGGTTCGACCAGCAGGAATTTGATGATCTGATCGCTGCTGCTTCTGGATATGGCGCGATGCTCGACGGTCAGAGCGTCGATGTGACGGATGAGGCGGCGATACAAAGCTATGTTAATGACATTATGTCGAAACATGGCCGGCTTGACGCTATGGTGAACACTGTCGGCGGCTATGCCGGTGGCCTCAAATTGTGGGAGATGGACACACAGGTCTTTACCCGGATGCTGCACTTGAACCTGCGTTCGGGCTTTGTCCTGTCCAGAGCCGTTGTGCCAGCAATGCTGAAACAGGGGCATGGGGCGATTGTGAACATTGCTGCCAAAGCCGCGATCGATCATGCCGCGGGTGCTTCGGCCTATGCCTCTTCAAAGGCCGCAGCTGTGGCGATGATGGATTCGCTTGCAGCGGACTTGAACGGCACAGGCGTTCGCGTGAATTCGAT
>NZ_DASQIX010000113.1:0-12833 GCF_035631355.1 Alloacidobacterium sp. | reverse complement strand
GACGCGAATTGGACGGATTCGGGGTGTGGACGGTGCTCCATTTGGTTGGCAAGAAGGGTAACCGGATTCCACCGGTCACAAACCAATCTCCGCAAGGTGGCTCTTCGTTGTGCGTTGACGTGAACAGGGCAACGCACTCATTGAGCTTGCTTTGAGGTGTGATTCGGGGATAGATCCTGAGAAACGCCGTTAGGGGAACAATCTCCGCCATTGCCGACGCACCGAAATTGCGCCGGCAGCAGTCTAGTTTCCTGCTGGCAGGTTGGGCGTCTGCTTGCCGTAATGCGCGGATGTTCTTGCCCTTTCCAGACGAGTGGGCCGTCAGAGAGAGTAATGGTGGCTGTCTATTCGCCGCTTTTTCGCGCAAATTCGGTGACAATTGTGCCATTTAAGTGCGGAAATGATGCTTTTATTTCCTGCAAATCACTGAGATGCGGCTCGATGCGGACCTTTGGCGAATCTCGGCGCGGCAGGATGGATCAGAGATGTCAAGAGCCTTTGAACTTGTGCAGCAATGGCCTGAGCAATACAGTTCAACCCCGCTTCTAACGGCGAATGCGTAGGCCGGCGCATCCGTTGGTAAACACAAACCGACTTCTCGATACAAATCTGGCTCGATGAGTGCATTGGTGATAATGCGCTTGCTGACGATCCGCAGGAGATCGTAAGACCACAGCGCGTTCTCATTACTAATCCGGCCAAGTTGCCGAAGGAGCGACCTTACAGGCAGTTCATTTTCGATTTGTGGACAAGGCTAGACAGAGAGCAGGTAATCAAGGTCGCAGAAGGATGAGATGACGCGCTTGACAAACATCCTAATTAACTACACAATGCAGTACATATCATGCTTGGTGAATTTGAATACGTTCTGATCACCGCAGCGGCTGGCCTGGGCGAGAGCGCCTATGGTGCGGCCATTCGTGAAGAGATTGAGAAAGTAGCAGGCCGAAACTGCTCGATTGGGGCTTTGTACACAACGATTGAGCGGCTGGAGAAGAAGGGCCTGCTCAAGACCTGGATGGGCGAAGCTACGGCCCAACGCGGGGGCAGAGCAAAACGCATGGTACGGGTGACGCCGAAGGGCGTACATGCGGCGAAGGAGTTTTACGAAGCGATGATGCGCGTAAGCCGTAACGCTTCATGGGCCACTAGCAAGCCGGGGCGTGCGTCATGAGTTCACTAGCAGAGATGGCGACGATCTTGCTTGCCCCGACGGATCGGGATGTGGTGCTGGGCGATCTGGAGGAGACGGGTGTCATTGGATGGAGCGCCCTTGGCTCTGTGCTGGGGCTTGTGATGCGTCAGCAGATGGAGCTTTGGCGCGCGTGGCAGCCGTGGGTTGCGAGCAGCATGGCCTTCGCGGGGAGCTTGCTCTTACTGGGCGTGTCCTTTGGACTATCGGTGAACTCGCGTCACCTTCTGCGCGGTGAGCGTGGGTATGGCAGCGTGCTCTGTGAAGCTCTGCTGATGCTGTCGTGGGCGTGGACGAGCGGATTTGTGGTGGGGTCACTCTCTGGGAAGACGCGATGGGTGAGCGGCATTCTGTGCGCGATCCCGTGCCTCTCCTGTGTGCTTCGGTTTCATGACACTTCTCTCTCGCGTCTGTGCGTGCTCTTGTTTCTGCTACCAGCTGTGATCGGCGCCGTGCAGGGAGTACGTCGCGCTCGTTTGTCCCATAGGACAGCTCTGACGTTGGCAATAGCCATGACTGCGCTGATGTTGGTTTGGGGCGGCAGGTATATGTGGAACTGGTTCTTGTTCCTGCCCGCATGGTGGCTTGTGGCTCATGCAGAACGATCGGAACCCTCCAACAAAAAGGTGGCGGGATGAAGACGCGAAAGAAACAATTTGTAACGGTTTTCTGCGCACTCCTTTTGAGTGCGGTTTCCGCAGCCGCTCAAAGCGGTGGGAGCAAGAGCCAGATTGTGGAGCGAGTGATTCATTCGAAGAACTTTGAGGAGAATAAGATTGGCATAAGCGCCGACCGCAAGCTGGTGGTGTATCTGCCTGCCGGGTACAACGGTGCGTCAAAGCGCTATCCGGTTCTCTACTTTTTCCCGAGCCCAATCGACGGATATCGGACGCTTTTCGATAAGAGAGGCGCACAGGCTCTGTTCGACCGCGCAATCGCGCGAGGTATTGTTCGCAGCTTCATCCTTGTCTCTGTGGATATGACGACTCCACTGGGAGCTTCGTGGTTTGTGAACTCTCCTGTAACCGGAAACTGGGAAGACTTTGTGGTCGAGGAGCTTGTCCCGTATGTCGATGCCAGCTTCCGCACGATTCCGACGCGGGATGCGCGCGGACTTGTGGGAGAACATATGGGAGCTTATGGAGCCATCCGCATCGGCATGAAGCATGCGGATGTCTTTGGTTCGATCTACGGCATGAATCCCGTGGGCACAGGATCAGGCGTACAGATTATGGATTCAAGGCCTGACTGGGATTTGCTCGCCCATGCGGCTTCTCTGGATGAAGTAAAGAAGGATGGATTCTCGGCGATCTTCACGTCGATCTTTCAGGCCTACTTGCCGAACCCGGAGAAGCCCCCGCTCTATGTTGATCTGCCTGCGCATCGGGAGGGTGGAAAGTTGGTGATCGACTCCAGGCTCACTGCGCGATTAAGAGATAGCTTCTTTCTGGAGTCCATGATCCCGCAGTATGCGGACAATCTGAAGACGCTGCGTGGCTTCAAGTTTGACTGGTCGCGCAACGATGCCATCTGGGACCACGTGTACTCGAACCAGGCGTTCACCCATAAGCTGAATGAGTTTGGCATTGCGCACGAAGCCGAGGAGTACAACGGGCTTTGGGACGCGGATCCCTACTGGGGCGCAGAGGGTCGCGTAATTGCGGATGTGTTGCCGTTCTTCCAGCAGCATTTGGAATTCTAGTCGGGATTCGCACGGCGAATTCCTTAGAGAAAATTGGATCAGTCCCGGTAAGTCAGCTCGGGTCCAGCGATCCACAGGGCGACTGTCAGCTGTTGACTTCAAGTCAACGCACTCATTGAGCTTGCTTTGAGGTGTGATTCGGGGATAGATCCTTGGAAACGCCGTTAGGGGAACAATCTCCGCCATTGCCGGCGCATCGAACTTGCGCCAGTGGCAGCCTAGTTCCCTGCTGGCAGGCTGAATGTCTGCTTTCCCGGATGGAGTGGATGCTCTTGTCCTTTCCAGACGAGTGAGCCTTCCAGGTCGTCGGGTAGGGTGATGGTGGCTGTCCATTCGCTGCTTTTTCGCGCAAATTCTGTCAAAATCATGCCATTTAAGTGCGGAAATGATGTTTTTATTTCGTGCAGGTCGCCGAGGTGCGGCTCGATGCGGACTTTCGAGAATCCGGGGGCGGCGGGATGGATTCCCGCGACGACCGTCAGCAGGTCGTAGTTCGGATGGGCGCTCCAGGCGTGGCAGTCGGAGCGGGTCGGCTCCGGCGTTTCTGCCCATGTGCTCAATCCGAGCTTCAGCATGTCGTACCACGGCTGCAACTGGCTGACATATAAGTCGGCGAGTCCGGCGTGCTCCAGAGCGCGGCTGAGATAAAAGCGGAAGTAGTAGCTCATAGCCGACATGGGTGGAACCGGCTTGCCGTCGAACTCGGTTTCCTTGGTTTCCTGCGAATTGAGCAAGCGATGCAGGATGGCCTGCTGCTCGGTGCGCGGAGCCACGTCCTGCCAGACTGCGAGAACGTTGGCCTGCTGGCTGTAGCTCTTCTTTGCCGGAGTGTCGGCGTATACGCCGTAGCGCTCGTCCCAGTTGAGTTTGTTCAGGGCATCGGAGGCTTTTTCGATCATGCTCTGATACGAAGCGACGCGCTCTGGTGAGCCGAATTGCTTTTCCATTTCGGCAGCATCGCGCAGGGCTTCAATAAACTGCACGGTGAGAAACGTTGATCCGCCGTCGGCTTCCTGCGGCGGATCGCCGTCCTGATAGCCTCTGGTCCAGTCGCCGAATTCCCACCACTTCACGCGACCCATTAGGCCGTCGGGGCGGAGATGCGAGGCATACCAGTCAATGACGCCGCGGGTGCGGGGCAGGGTTTCGCGCACCAGCGGAGCGTCATCCACATACATCCAGTAGTCATGCAGCATGTCTACCCACAGCAGAGAAAAGGGCGGGATGAATTGCGGCAGGCGCGACGGGTAGCGGCTCTGCGTCAGGCCCTCGGGAATAATCGAGGCTTCGATGTTTTTAATGGCCTGGCGACCGAGGCGGCTGTCGCCTGTCACAGCGTAGGAAATGAGCGCCTGAATGCGCGTGTCGCCGACATACTGCAACTGCTCCCAATATGGGGCGTCCATGTAGGTTTCGTGCGCGCAGAGGCGAGCGGTGCGCCAGCCTGTGTCCCACAGTTTCTTCAAGTCAGGGATATCGCCCGAGATGCTGGCCTTCTCAACGAACGGGTAGGCGTTGAACCAGGCATCCAGCTTGTCCAAACGTAGTGGCGCCGATTTCGTCGTCACATCCAGTTGCAAGTAACGCCAGGTGCGCCACCAGAGCGGCTCAAATGCGCGCTGCTCACCACCGTCGCTGATGAAATCATCGGAAACACCCTCGATGTGGCGACCGGCGATTTCGTTGCGATTGCCCTTGTCGCCGTGCGCGTCGTAGAGAGCTTCTGCATAGGTGATCTTTACTTCAGCGTCTCGGCCGCCGCTCATTACCAATTCTGGATAAGCGGTCTGCAGGACACTGTTGTCCAAAAGCAGCGTCACATGCGAGTTTGCGGGAATCTCCAGTGGCTCTCCCGGAAAAGCGGGCTTTGCGGCAAGACCTTCGAAGCGCACGGGCTTGCCCGCGTCTACCTTCCGGTGCTCCATCGCGGGAAGCTGGTCCTGCACCAGCTCCCAGTTGTTGTCGGCGTCCTGCGCTTCGCGCGTTGCAGCGCGGCCAATCACCTGCGCATCGTGCCACGATGCCGCATCGGAAATTGCTGGCGCATCCCAATCCCACTCGTTGGCCCGGCCATCGATCATCTCGCCCGGCCCCGCGGCGTAATATCCAGCGACGCCGTTGGTGGGCGCGAGCTCATGTCCTGTTTCCTGCTTCACTTTCCACGAAGTATCGGTATCGGCGATCTCTTCTGCTTTTGTATCGCCCTGAAGCATGAATCCGGTGCGGTCCGTCATCTGGGCAATGGGAGCGCGGGTGCCGAAGTTCCAGACGGTGGCGGCCAGGATGTTCTTGCCCGGCTTAAGCATCGGAGCGATGTCGATTGTCTCAAACCGCCAGTGGAACAGATCGCCGCGCGCGGGACCTTCGCCTGCGTATTGTCCGTTCACATGCAACAGGAAACGATTGTCGGCGCTCACATGCACCCAGAAATGGGCCGGAACGGACGCAAGCGTGATCTCCTTCCTGAAATAGAAAACGCCAACGTCTTTCTGGGGAGAATTCGGGCACGCGATCCAACGCGCGGGCCAGTGGTTGGCGACCAGATCAGGATTGAGAGGCTTTGCTTCCTGCGCGCTGCCAACCACCCCGGTAGAAAGAAAGAGTGCTGCAAACAAGAGAACGCGAGACATGTGGGACAGGGTAACAGAACCGGCGTGTTGACTGAACAAGTCTCACCTGGTACGAACCCGCGCCCAGATCAGATTACCTTCCACCGACTCCAAAATCACGCGATCTCGAAGCGATCAAGATTCATCACCTTGTTCCAGGCCGCTACAAAGTCGTGGACAAACTCCTCCTGCGCGTCCGCGCTTCCGTAGACTTCGGCGAGTGCCCGAAGCTGGGAATTGGAACCGAAGATGAGATCGACGCGTGTGCCAGTCCAGTTCAGGTTCCCCGTTTTGCGGTCGCGTCCTTCAAACACGTCCTGGGCATCTGAGGTCGCTTTCCACTCAGTTCCCATATCGAGCAGATTGACGAAGAAGTCGTTCGTCAGCGCCTCCGGCCGCTTGGTGAAGACGCCATGCTTAGTCTGACCGGCATTGGCATTCAGGACACGCAGTCCGCCAACCAGCACTGTCAGTTCCGGAGCGGTCAGTGTCAGCAGATTGGCCTTGTCGATCAGCAATGCCTCCGGCGGTATGCCGTTTCTACTCTTGAGGTAATTACGGAATCCGTCTGCGACGGGCTCGAGCAC
The DNA here is from genome assembly GCF_035631355.1 of Alloacidobacterium sp. NCBI lineage: Bacteria > Pseudomonadati > Acidobacteriota > Terriglobia > Terriglobales > Acidobacteriaceae > Alloacidobacterium > Alloacidobacterium sp. The sequence continues at coordinate 6,743 of NZ_DASQIX010000113.1, read as the reverse complement.
AGCGAAAGAGTCCACATCAGTCTGCTCTTGTGAGGCGTCCATGCGTCCCGGCGTGAAAGGTACCGTCACATTGTGTCCCGCATTCTTCGCCGCCTGCTCTACTCCTGCGCATCCGGCCAATACGATCAGATCGGCGAGCGAAACCTTTTTGCCGCCTGACTGCTTGCTGTTGAATTCGCTCTGAATGCCTTCCAGTGTTTTCAGCACTTTCGCCAAATGGTCCGGCTGGTTCGCTGCCCAATCCTTCTGCGGCGCGAGACGAATGCGCGCGCCGTTTGCCCCGCCACGTTTATCGGAGCCGCGAAAGGTGGATGCAGATGCCCAGGCGGTCGAAACCAGTTGCGAAACCGAAAGGCCCGAAGCCAGAATTTTGGCTTTCAGGGCAGCAATGTCTTTCTCGTCAATCAGCTTGTGGTTGACTGCAGGAACGGGGTCTTGCCAGATAAGTTCCTCGGCAGGAACTTCCCGGCCAAGATAGCGCGCTCGCGGACCCATGTCGCGGTGCGTCAGCTTGAACCAAGCGCGAGCGAAGGCGTCGGCAAACTCGTCCGGGTTCTCGTAGAAGCGTCGTGAAATCTTCTCATAGATAGGATCGAAACGCAGAGAGAGATCTGTCGTCAGCATGGACGGCGCGCGGCGTTTCGATGCATCGTGCGGATCGGGGACGGTACCCTCGCCTGCATCTCCCTTCGGCTTCCACTGATACGCGCCGGCCGGACTCTTGGTCAGCTCCCATTCATAGCCGAACAGGTTTGCGAAGAAGCCGTTGCTCCATTGTGTCGGCGTGTTGCTCCATATGACTTCCAGACCGCTGCCGATTGCATCGCGGCCCTTGCCGGTTGCAAAGCTGCTCTTCCAGCCGAGGCCCTGCTCTTCGATGGCTGCGGCTTCGGGCACTGCCCCCACATGGGACGCCGGAGCGGCGCCGTGCGTCTTGCCAAAGGTGTGGCCTCCAGCGATCAGCGCGACTGTTTCTTCATCATTCATCGCCATGCGCGCGAAGGTCTCGCGAATGTCCCTGGCCGCTGCGATCGGATCCGGTTTGCCGTTCGGGCCTTCCGGGTTGACGTAGATCAGCCCCATCTGCACTGCAGCAAGCGGAGATTCGAGATCGCGGTCGCCGGAATAGCGCTTGTCGCCGAGCCAGGTGGTCTCCGCGCCCCAGTACACTTCGTCCGGCTCCCAGACATCCTTGCGGCCGCCGCCGAAGCCGAAGGTCTTGAAACCCATCGATTCCAGCCCGACGTTGCCGGCTAGAATCATCAGGTCAGCCCACGAAATCTTTTTGCCGTACTTCTGCTTGACGGGCCACAGCAGTCTGCGCGCCCTGTCGAGGAGAACATTGTCAGGCCAACTGTTGATGGGTGCGAAACGCTGCTGGCCAGCGCCTGCGCCACCTCGTCCATCGCCGATACGGTATGTGCCTGCACTGTGCCACGCCATGCGAATAAAAAGAGGCCCATAGTGACCAAAGTCTGCCGGCCACCAGTCCTGCGAGTCGGTCATCAGTGCCCGTAGGTCTTCCTTTACAGCGTCCAGATCGAGGCTGTTGAACGCCTCGGCATAGTCGAAGTCCTCGCCCATAGGGTCGGACAGGGACGAGTTCTGGCGCAGCATGCTCACATTCAATTGTTCCGGCCACCAGTCAGCGTTGGACCTGCCCTTGCCTGCGGTGGCGTGGAACGGGCACTTCGATTCAGTTGAGGTCATTGTTTCTTCTGCCATGTCTCTCCTCGATATGTGTGACGTATAGCGCCGTCACGGGTCATGTGAACTTTTCACGGCACAAATGTCCGCTCTTGTCCTGACTCCTGCAATGTAGCACCATGAGGATAGATTGCTCCAATATATAGTTCCCATGCGGAGCATAGATACTGCCTATGGAATTTCATCAGCTTCGCTACGTCTGCGCCATTGCTGAAACCGGAAGCTTCAGCCGCGCCGCTGAGCATTGCCACGTCGCCCAGCCTTCGCTTTCGCAGCAGGTTCTCAAGCTTGAGCAGGACCTGGGTGCAAAGCTCTTCGACCGTCTTGGGCGCAGCGTCCGCCTTACCGAGGCCGGACGCGCCTTTCTGCCGCACGCCCGTTCCATCCTGCACCAGATGGAAGCCGCGCGCACCGGCGTTGCCGACAAGTGCATGGACGTTCGCGGTAGTGTGACCGTAGGAGTCATCCCGACAATCGCGCCCTACCTGATGCCGGGTTACACAGCGGCTTTTGCGAAAAAGTTTCCTGAAGCGAAGCTGCGCATTCTTGAAGAAACGACGCCAATTCTGGTCGAACGCCTGCGCAATCTGTCGATCGATCTGGCCGTTCTCGCGCTGCCGCTGCGCCACAAGGAATTCGAAATGTTCCCGCTGCGGACCGAACCTCTCTTTGCCGTACTGCCAAAAGACCACCCCCGCGCCGCCGCAAAATCGCTTGCGCTCAAAGATCTGCGCGGCGAATCCTTCGTCATGCTTCGCGACGGACATTGTTTTCGCGGCCTCAGCATCGCCGCCTGCGCACGCGCCCGCGTCACCCCGCGCATTGCTTTTGAGAGTGACCAGTTCAGCAGTCTTCTGGGAATGGTCGCAGCAGGCGTTGGAGTGACCCTTGTGCCGGAAATGGCCATCGATCGCGGCGCCAGTTGCCGTTATATTCGCATCAGCGACACGCGCGCTACACGCACCATTGTCGCCGCCGTCCTGCGCGGACGCAGCTTCAACCCTGTCCAGCAAGCGTTTCTTGCAGGAATCAACCCAAAGTCATAGATCATTGGAGCTGCGTGTCGGGTTTAAACCAGCTCGCATTTATCTGTGCATTGGTTCCACAAATGCCGATTTGTGAAAGAGTAGCCTTGCCTGGTAAGTGCATCGGCGATTTGGACTCAGTGACTGCAAGCGGTACGGTTGTGGAAAGTTCAATACCTCTGGTAGTTTGCGTTCATGCCGCGTGTGCCTGAACATCTGAGCGAGACCATTGAGACTCTCTATCGATCGGACTCGGGCAGGATTCTGGCGACGCTCGCGCGCCTGCTGGGAGACCTGGACCTGGCCGAAGAGTCGATGCACGAGGCGTTCGCCGCAGCTCTGGAGTCCTGGCCTCAGACTGGCATTCCGGACAAGCCTCGTCCCTGGCTCATATCAACGGCGCGCTTCAAGGCCATCGATGTTATCCGTCGGCGTGCGCGCTTCGACGCCGCACAAACTGATCTCGCGCTGTACCTCGAGACACGAATCAGCGAAACAACACAAGAGGCTGAAGAGATTGAGGACGATCGCCTCCGTCTGATCTTCACCTGCTGCCATCCTGCTCTGCCTCCGGAAGGACAGGTTGCGCTCACCTTGCGTGAGGTGTGCGGCTTGACTACAGAAGAGATTGCCCGCGCATTTCTGGTGACACCGGCAACGCTCGCTCAACGCATTGTGCGCGCCAAGACAAAGATTCGAGAGGCGCAGATTCCCTACGAGGTGCCGGGGCCGCAGGAGTTGCCGGAGCGGCTGGACGCGGTGCTTCAGGTCGTCTATCTCGTCTTTAACGAAGGTTACTCGGCTGCGGCCGGAGCGGAGGTGACGCGGGCCGAACTCACCGGCGAGGCGATTCGACTGGGCCGGCTGCTCGTTGAGCTTCAGCCAGAGCCGGAAGCAATGGGTCTGCTTGCCCTGATGTTGCTCCAGGAATCCCGCCGGGTCGCGCGAACCTCTCCCAGCGGAGAATTGATTTTGCTCGAAAATCAAGATCGCTCACTCTGGAACCGCGAACAGATCACCGAGGGAGTGGCATTGGTGGAGAAAGCTCTGAAATCCCGCCGCTTCGGCACTTACACACTGCAGGCTGCGATTGCAGCCGTTCATGCGGAGGCGGAATCTACCGCTGCGACCGACTGGCAGCAGATCGTCGCGCTTTACAACCAGTTGGTGCGAATTCAGCCTTCGCCGGTTGTGTATCTCAACCGCGCCGTGGCGATTGCCATGCGTGATGGTCCAGAGGCCGGTCTGGCGCATATCGATGCGGTGTTGGAGCAAGGCGAACTGGCGAATTACTATCTGGCGCATTCGGCGCGTGCGGATTTGTGCCGCAGGCTCGGCAGGACCGCTGAGGCCCGGGCTTCTTATGAAAAGGCGCTGGCGCTGACCCAACAGGAACCGGAGCGGCAATTCCTGCGAGAGCGGATTCGGCAGCTGAAATAAAAAAATGTCCGGTGGCGCATCGTTAGCTAAAAGCATGAGACGTCCCGTCTGTCCCGTTTACATCGACGGTTTGAGACAATGATGATGCAAGTGGGTGAGATGGAACGAGTTTTGAGCGATTTTACTACCTCGGACATAGTCACAGATCACGAGAATCAGTTTGCACTGCCCGATCTCTTGAAGTGCGACTACTTCAAGAGACTCAGGGAGAGCTATTACGCAGTGCGAGAAGCGGGCTGCCTTAACTGCTATCGGAACTATGTAACATTGCTGGAAGACCTGAATGACTTCCATGCTTACAATGAGGAGCACGCGAAGACCTATGCTAAGCGGTTTCGCAAGGACTCGAAGAACTGGCAAAACTGCGAAGCAATATTCTCAGAGGTCATCGTATACCGTGCTTACGTTCGAGGGGTTTATGAGGGTCTGATTCGGAGTATTCATCTGGAAGAAGGGGAATCAGACATTATCGTGGAGCGCCTTGACGGGTCGAAAATGTTCTTGGAAGTGTTTTGCGTGATGCCGTCATTTCCGCTACCCGATAAGGACGGGAAACCCAAAGTGTATAGCGTGAGGACACACACACAGACCATCGAAATCGTTTCGATCCGCCAAAAACTTCTTCGCAAAATCTCGAAACAGAGCCAGCTCTCAAAGCCACGTGAGAACTTTGCCGTCATCGAACTCAACGATGTCAGCATTGCGGGAGATTTCGCCGTGCTGTCCTCGCTGTCGGGCGGGTACAAACTGAAATTGGGACTTGAGAGTGGAGAGGTACTGTCGAGGGGCTACGACTGGGATAACTCGGTGTTTGACGATCCCAGCACACAATGGATGAAGGGAGTCATATACTTCAGCTTGGGCGATTACGAGTCACGAAAGTTCATCTTGTGGATAACCGCGAACTTGCCTTGACCACTTGAGCTTTGTATCTGTGCTGCTGTGCAGGCTAGAACAATCTGGTTACAAATAACAATGTGGAAAGCCGGGCTAGACGGAACGTTCCCTAGCTCTTTCGACGAATTGAGATTGGCATGGAACCGCCAGTCCCCAGTTTCAAAACGGGAGACGGCAACCATTTTTTGCCTTTGGGTGGCGCAGCGCCTTCGGCGCTGCGATACAGTGGCAAGTATGATGAGCGGCTTCAGCCGCTGAGGTGCCTTTCATGGCCGCTCCCCGCCGCGGCAATACCGGATACAGTTGCTACTTCATCACTGCCTCTGTATTTCAGAAGCGAAATACACTTCAGTCTGATCGAATGGCAGGTCTTCTTCTCGATGTGCTTCTTCACTACCGCATGCAAGGAAAATATCTGCTACACGAGTTTGTTGTGATGCCAGATCATTTCCATCTCCTGATAACTCCGAGTGAATCGCTGGAAAGAGCGATGCAGTTCATCAAGGGCGGTTTCTCTTTTCGGGCGAAAAGAGAAATGGGATTCATGCATGAGATTTGGCAGCACAGCTTCTATGATCGGCGAGTGCGAGATGCAGAAGAATATTCCGCCTTTCGCGAATATATTCGACAGAACGCTCTAAAGCGTGGGCTGGCAGTAAAAGCGCAGGATTATAGGTACAGCTCTGCCTGGCCCGGGCTATTGCTCGATGAGACACCTCAGCGGCTAAAGCCGACGGATTCTTTGAGTGCTTAAACCGCAGCGGTAAACCGCTGCGCCACCCCAAGGCACTATCCTCAAACTTTCCGGAGTGCCGTTTTCTCGCGAAAAGACTCGATGAATTTTAAAAAATGAAAAGTTTACCCTGCTGTCGATTTGTCGCTTAACCCACAGCGGTAAACCGCTGCGCCACCCCAAGGCACTATCTTCAAACTTTCCTGAGTGCCGTTTTTTTCGCGAAAAGACTCGAGGAACTTAAAAATCAAAAAGTTTGGCCACTGGCTGTCGATTTTCCGTCTCCCCAACGACTATAGGACAAAAGAACGATGAGCTACGGAAACGAGTCATCGGAAATAAACCGCAGGAATCAAGGAGAAAACCTCATGCCACAGTATCTGGTCGCTAGCTACCTCCCCGACAACTTCGACCCCTCCACCGTAACCGAAGCGATGATGGAAGAGATCCACGCGCTCAACCGCGAATTGATTGCTGCCGGCGCCAGGAAGTTCGCCTGCGGTATTTCCCCGGCCGCCAACGCGAAGACGCTGCGGAAGCAGCCCGACGGGAGGGTGCTCGTGACCGACGGACCGTACACCGAGACCAAGGAGCACATGGGCGGGTTCTGGATACTGGAAGCCGCCGATCTGGATGAGGCACTTGCATGGGCGAAGAAGGCCGCCAGCGCCTGCGAGGCGCCCGGCGAGGTGCGCGAGCTTCTCTTCTACCCGGCCCCGGAGAAAGGGCCCGGCGGAAGCAAGTAAACAATCTGGCCGCCACACACGCCGTTCCGACAAGATGAACGAACCAGCGCGAAGCTGCGCCGCTGGCTCCCACCCGGAAAGATAAGGAGAAGAACCATGAAATACATATGTTTCGGCTACTACGACAAAAGCAAATTCGAAGGCATGACGGAAGGCGAGCGAAACGCCATGTTCGACACATGCTTTGAATACGAC
>NZ_DASQIX010000112.1:0-24903 GCF_035631355.1 Alloacidobacterium sp. | reverse complement strand
GAGGATGTAGTCGCGCTCGTAGGCTTCGCGGGCGGGGGAGGGGATCAGAGGGAAGAAAAAACTGGGAGCGCGAGAAAGTCGTTGACTTTCTGCGACAAATCCACAACCATATGGTTGTGGATTGCTTAGACGCAACATTCGCGGCGTTGTCTGATCCGACCCGGCGGGCGATGGTCGCGAGGCTCTCTCGCGGGCCTGCCTCTGTGCATGGCCTGACGGAGCCGTTTGCACTCTCGCAGCAGATGATTTCAAAACACATTGCAAGCCTGGTGCGGGCGCGGATTGTGATCAAGACGAAGCGTGGGCGAGAGAGTGTGTGCACGCTTAGACCAGAGGCGATTAAGACAGTCAGCGACTGGGCGATCAGCTATCGCCAGTTCTGGGAAGAGAGTTTCGACAAACTGGACGCAGTTGTAAAGCAAATGAAGAAACAGGAGGTTGGAGATGACAGAAAACACGGTTAGCGAAATTGAGCGGATGGTCGTTACAAGAGTTTTTGATGCCCCACGCGAGTTAGTTTGGAAGGCGTGGACAGACCCGAAGTACGTGATGCAGTGGTGGGGGCCGAAGGGCTTTACTGTGTCCGTTTGCCAGATGGATTTTCGCGTTGGGGGGAAACTTCTCTGCTGCACGAAAACTCCAGATGGGCAGGAGTTCTGGAATGGGGTTGAATACCACGAGATTGTTCCACGCGAGAAGATCGTTTCCTTGATGTACTTTTCGGACTCGAAGGGAAACAAAATTGATCCTGCGGAGCTGGGAATAGAACATGAGGCCGTAGAAGGTGCGTACGACGTGACCCTCTTTGAGGATCTGGGAAACGGCCAAACGAAACTCACCTTCATTGGAAATGAACCCATGGAGAGCGCGAAAGAGAGCGGTCAATTCGAGGGCTGGGTCGAGATACTCGATAAGGTTGCTGCAGTTGTTGAGGGGCTGGCGCAGGCGGAATAAGAAGCGGAATCTTTGATAATCGTGATGCGCGAGCTACTGAGTGAAAAGTAAAGGCAGGCTATCGCGGAGACTCCGGCTGAGGGCGGCGGCGGAGGCTCAGTGCTAGCCTGCTTTTCGTCGATTGGCAGGGTGGCCGCCTTTTCGGGCGAGCGATCTTGGCTCGGCTGTTGCATACAGGGCGAATCACTTATTGAGCGCACATCTAGGGTGCCAATACCGCAAAACAATGTTTTTTGATTTGGGGGCCGCTCGCTCACGAGTAGCCGCCTGCGTCAAGATTCCGTCTCGGCTTCCGTCCTTTTCCGCATCACGAACTCACTCTTTCCGCCGACCTTGAACATGCAGGCTCTCTGCCTTGATTCTCTGTAGCGCTACTAAGAAAAGACGGTGGCCGTTCTCTGTGACAGGTTCGGCGTCTCCGGCCTCAGGTGGGTACAGCCTCTCCGCCGAAGCGCAACTTCGTCGTTGTGCCTCGATTTGCAACATACAAGATTCTCCTGACTGTGCTTTACACGTTCATGGGGCCTCAGTAGACTTGAAATTTCGGAGCATGGTTGAAGTGTGTCTCAGGAAAGTTGGCCATCCCATCCGAAATCTTACGAATTTTGGCCGTATCGATGGATAGGAGAAACGCATGGCAGCAGTGGAAGACAAGGTAAAACAGATCATCGTCGAACAGCTTCAGGTCGACGAAGCCGAAGTGACGCCCAGCGCATCTTTCCAGGAAGATCTGGGCGCAGACTCGCTCGACGTGGTCGAGCTGGTGATGCAGTTCGAGGAAGCCTTCGACCTTGAGATTCCCGACGAGGATGCCGAGAAGATCAAGACCGTGAAGGACGCTACCGACTACATCGAGAAGAACGCGAAAGGCGGCAAGTAGCTTTGCAGCGGCGCGTGGTAGTCACGGGCATCGGCCTGCTGTGTGGAGTAGGCAACACGACGCCCGAGGTCTGGAAAAATCTGCTGGCGGGCAAGAGTGGCATGGCCCCTATCACTGGCTTCGATACGACGGGTTTCTCCGTCACTTTCGCAGCCGAGGTAAAGGGCTTTGACGCGCTTAACTTTGTGGACAAGAAAGAGGCGCGCAAGATGGCGCGCTTTATCCACTTTGCTCTTGCGGCAACGCAGGAGGCCCTGGAGACGTCCGGCCTGAAGATTACAGACGCCAATGCCGACCGCGTCGGCGTGCATATTGGCTCGGGAATCGGTGGGTTCGACATCATCGAGCGCGAGCACAGTGCCATGCTGCAGGGCGGCCCACGCAAGATATCGCCTTTCTTCATTCCCGCGGCCATCATTAATCTGGCAGCCGGGCAGGTAAGCATCAAATACGGCGCGAAAGGCCCGAACGAAGCCACCGCAACTGCCTGCACCACCAGCGCGCACTCCATTGGCGACGCCTACCATATCATCAGGCGCGGTGACGCCGACGCCATGATCGCAGGTGGCGCTGAAGCCGCGATTACGCCCATGGGCATTGGCGGTTTTGCGGCCATGCGCGCGCTTTCGACGCGCAACGACGATCCGGAACACGCCTGCCGTCCCTTCGACAAAGACCGCGATGGCTTTATTGTGGGCGAAGGCGCGGGCATTCTGATTCTTGAAGATCTGGAATCAGCGAAAGCGCGTGGCGCAAAGATTCTGGCCGAAATTATCGGCTATGGTCTCAGCGCCGACGCTTACCACATTACCAGCATGGCCCCGGAAGGCGAAGGCTGCCGCCGCGCCATGAAGCACGCCATCGACAACGCCGGAATCAAGCCGGTGGACATTGACTACGTCAACGCCCACGCCACTTCAACGCCAGTGGGCGACGTGCTGGAAAGCGCGGCGATGGAGCAGCTTTTTGGCGAACACGCCACCAGCGGCAAGCTGCTCGTTAGCTCGACCAAGTCAATGACCGGGCACCTGCTGGGAGGCGCCGGCGGACTCGAAGCCGGCATCACCATCATGGCGATGCTAAATCAGAAAGCTCCGCCGACTACGAACCTCGACAACACCGATCCTGAGTGCCGGCTGAACTATATCCCCATCAAGCCCCAAGACGCGAAGATCGAAATTGCCTTGTCGAATTCTTTCGGCTTTGGCGGCACGAACGGGTCGCTGGTCTTCAGACGCTGGCAAGACTGACCATTCAGGACATCTACAGGTTTCGCTCAAGCAAAAAGCCCGACTCGAAAGCCGGGCCTTTTCCATTTCAATGACAAGTTTATACAGGCTGGACGTTTTCAGCCTGGAAGCCCTTGGCGCCGCGCACGACGTTGAACTGCACGCGCTGGCCTTCCTGCAGGCTGCGGAAGCCGTTCGCGTTGATAGCGGAGAAGTGAACGAAGACATCTTCGTTGTTGCTCTCGCGCGTAATGAAGCCGAAGCCCTTGGCATCGTTAAACCACTTGACTGTACCCTGTTCCATTTTGGGGTATTCCTTTGTATCGATATTCGCTGAAAACGGGAAGGTGTAGCAGGCAGTGCTTTGGGGGCAATACGTGCGAACAAAAACCCACTCGGAATCGAGCGTAACTTAAGTATACCCCGATTCCGAAATGGTTGCAGAACTTTGAGTTAGCTTTCGCAGCCTGCCCGGAGGAGATCTGCGAGGCATACTCTGCTCTTATGAAAAAGCGCCGGAAATCAGCACCAGTATGATCCACCAGCCCACGACAGCTGCCGCCGCTTTTCCGCGCGCAACTTTTGCCACGATGCCTACGCCGATCACGCTCAGGATGAGTGACCAGATTTCAAAGACGTCGATATGCGTCGCATAGGAGACGAGAATATGCGGCAGGTCTGTGCCCACCAGAAAATATCCAAGATTCGTGCCGACGGGATTGTTCAGCAAAAACGAATCCGGCGCGACGCCGGCAAAGAGAGCAATCACGGCCAAAATAAATTTGAGATTGAAAACAAGGCCCGCATACATATAGACCGCGAACACCTGCCCGTACTTTGCCGTACCTGCAAATCCGAAGTTAACGGTGGCCCATACCAGGAGCACGGTAATGGCGTTAAAGATAAGGATCAGGACGGGAAAGCAATAAGCAATGACGGCAGTGAACTTGGCGCCAACTGCTTTGGCAGTAGCCAACTGATCGGGCGGCATCTGAGCAAACCGCTCCGCCTGCTTCGGGCTCTGGCGCACATTGTTTTCCATTACCGTTCCCCAGCCCACTTTCGTCTGCACACTGAATGAGAAGGCGATGGAAACCACAATCATGACAATCAGCGGTCCCCACCACGCCGCGCTCCGCAGCACGTCGGTGAAAGTCTTCGTTGGCGCGACAAAGGTATCGACAATACGCTGCCCCTCGTTCAACGGCGTAGACACGATTTGCGGTACGGCATCAGGCATAGGACCTCGCTTAACAGGTACTTCTCAGTTGGCGATTGTACCCTGCCTGCGCAAAGGTTGCGATGAAAATCGACTCCTGGCCGCTGTACCAAAATGAGCACTCCCCAAACGGGACGGGCTTCGATAGCCTGAAAAGGCTCCCTGGCGCTCCGCGCTCCCGTTCATGCACTGTCTTTCCATTTTCCTCGCTGCTGTGCTGTTCGCCGGCGCGGGGAGTTCTGCCTTTGCCGTAAAGAGAAAGTCTCATTATCACGCGCGTCCTATTTACACACATAAGCGCAGCCATCATCACACCCGTTCGCGCCGTACCGCGCTCGAAGCCAAAGAAGAACCGGCACGCACCACCATTCCCGAAGAATCACTTCAGCGCGTAAAGCTGACGCCAGTGCCGCCGCTCAAAGGCTCGCGCGAGTCGTTGATTCGCCAGAACCAGCGCAGCGAGGCCGAGGGGCTGGAGCGCATCGAAGACGATGACCAGCTAAACGAGCTACGCCGGCAGCATGAATTGGTCACTGTGCCGGTCAGCATGTCTTTGAGGGTCAATCCGGAGCTGCCTGCGAACCGTCGCTACTGCCGCCCATGGACTGCACATTTCCTAAGCGACCTGGCCCGCGTGCATTACGCGCGCTTTCATCGCTCGTTGCAGGTCAATTCTGCCGTGCGCACGGTGGCATATCAGCGTCGTCTGATTGAAATCAATGACAATGCCGCGCCTGCGGAAGGCGACATTGCTTCGCCGCATCTTACCGGCGCAACCATCGATATTGCGAAGAAAGGCTTGTCGATGTCAGAGGTCGCATGGATGCGGGCATACCTGCTGCCCCTGCAAACGGCAGGCAAGATCGATGTGGAAGAGGAGTTCTATCAGGCCTGCTTCCATATCACTGTGTATAAGCCCTATACGCCGCATTCGAAGCCGAAAGCCGCGCCGGCCAATCCTGGCAGCAAGAGCGCTTTGATCGCCGCCGGAGTGCAGTAATTCAGTAGCGCTTTGTAACAGCTGCGGGCGCGGGACCGGATCGTCCGCCCAGCAGCCAGTCTACTGCGCCGCGCACGTCTTCGTCGCGCGCTTCGCCCATAATGCGCGCAACGATCTCTCCATGCTCGTCGAGAACCACGGTTCCCGGAACAACTTCTCCAAGGCCAAAACTGCCTAGGATACCCGTATCCGCGCCAACCCATGTATCAAACGAGACGCCCGCTTTCGCAAGCGCTGGTTGAATCTTGGCCCGATCTTTTCCGGCATCGATTGAGACAGCAATAAAGCGCACATTGCCGCCGCTGTAGCTCTGCGCCAGCTTTGAAAGACGCGGAAGCTCTTCCCGGCATGGGCTGCACCAGGTTGCCCAGAAATTTACAACGACAATCTGCCCACGCAGCGATGACAGCTTTTGCGAATTGCCATTCAGGTCCTTTAGCTCAAGATTCGGCGCACGCCTGGCAAACGAAGGCGACACGCAGAACGCAAAGCAGAGGCTCAGAACGGCACAATTGAAGGCTTTCATGTTTGTGTGAGTGTATCGACCTGTCGTGCGCAAGCACATCGGCCAAAGGATGTAGATATCTTCCGTTCCGCAGGTCGAAGACTCGGTGCGCTCTGCCCTGTTACTGTGCTGCAAGTTATCTCATCCGAGACCATTCACACGGAGCAAGACATGAAAATATCCTGCCAGGCAGGACTTATGTTCTTTGCAGTAACTCTCGTCGCGCTCATGCCGTCGCGATACAATCGGGCCCTGGCGCAAGGTTGCGTCGCTGCCCATTCAGAACAGCCAATCATTGCCGGGCTTGATGCAACCAGCCAGCCGCGGTCCAGCAACCTGCTGCACGGACTTTCCGTGACCATCGGATTCAGGACCTACAACTCCTATAAGCATTACATTGGGACTGTTTACCAAGTCCAGCGTGCTGAAATGCACAACCAGGTGCAGAACCACGTTGATTTGTACGATCTTGGCCTCAGTTACCAACTGACGCCGCGCTGGAGCATTATCGCTGACATTCCCGGCATGACTGCGACCCGCCATCAGCAGGGCAATGTGAATGTCTATCGTTCAGGAGGCATCGGCGATATGCTGGTGGGCGCGCAGGCATGGGTCTGGCGACCGCCGACAGAAAGCCACGGCAATATCGCATTCTCAGCACAGCTAAAGCTGCCGACTGGCATCAATGACGCGAAGGGAACGACAATTCTTTCGAATGGCCAGAAACAGGTCCGGCCCTTCGATGAATCCATTCAGCCCGGGGACGGCACATGGGGATTTGCTCTCGCCACCGAAGCTTATCGCGAGTTCTATTTCCGCACTACGGGGTACTTTACGGGATCGTGGCTTTTCAGCCCTCAGGATACAACCGGTGTGAAAACCTACCGCTCCGCTCCGGGCGAGGACGTGATTTCTGCAACCGATCAGTACCTGTGGCGCGGCGGTTTCTCTCATCCGGTACCAAAGCTGTATGGTCTTGCCTTGAGCATTGGTGGACGCATGGAAGGGGTCCCCGTGCGCGACGCCTTTGGCAGCAGCAATGGTTTCCGCCGCCCCGGTTATGTTATTTCCATGGAACCCGGCCTGATGTACGTGCGCGGCCGCAACATGGTCAACGTGAGCGGCCCCTGGGCGATGGAGCGCAACCGCAAAACCAGCGTAACCGACTATGCCAACCACACGCATGGCGACGCAGCTTTTTCCGATTACACCGTCATAGCCAGCTATACGCGAAACTTTTAGCAATCAAATCGCTTACATGCTGTCGGAAAGCTCATTAGCATGTAAGCGTGATCTATACACACGCAGGGTCAATAGTTGCCGCGTTGTTGGTGCTGTTGCCCCTGTTTTTTTTCGGTTTCGCAGGCGAACGCTGCGTCGTCGCGCTCCGCATTCTGCCTCGGATTCTTCAGTTTCTGCTGCCCGCAAGCTGCGCCATTCCTTATCTGCTTGTCTCATGGCCGCTGCATCTGCTTCACGCGGAATGGCTCGCGCTCTACCTGCTGCTGCCCGTCGCGGTTGTCGTGCTGCTGGCGTTGGCGGCAAAGCTCGATCCGCAGCGGCGTGGTCATGTGCTCGACTTTCTCGTGCTTTTTGCGCTTGGGCTGGTCGTCGATCTGCGCTGGTTTGAATCGGCATGGCCGCACGCGCTGGTCGTTCTTAATAAGCTGCTGCTGCTCGATACCGGACTCTACGGCTTCCACGTCATCCGCCAGCTTGACAATGTCGGCTTCGACCTACACTGGCGTGTCTCAGACTGGAAAACAGGAATACGCGAGCTTCTTTTCTACATGCCGATTGCCATTGGTCTAGGCCTGGCAATCGGCTTCCTGCACTGGCATGGACACGTCAACCGCCCATGGCTGCTGCCGGGAATCTGGGTCTTCACCTACCTGCTGATCGCATTGCCTGAGGAAATTTTCTTTCGTGGATGGATGCAGAACCTCTTCGAGCGACGCATCGGGCGCACGCCGTCGTTGGTGGTCACATCAATTCTCTTCGGCCTCTCGCACTTCAATAAGCGCGCTGCGCATTTCAACTGGCGCTATGTTCTGCTGGCGGCCATTGCTGGCATTTTCTACGGGCGCGCCTGGCGCTCAGAAAGGCGGATTGCGGCATCATCGATCACCCACGCCTGCGTCGATACGATATGGGGCGCGCTGCTGCGCTGATGAAAAGCGTGGCGCGGATGATAGCGCAAATAGCCGAGTCCCACGCGCATATGATGCAACTGAGCATCCGGGACGGTGATGGCCACGCACAGGCCGAGGATGCCATGCGCAAGCCCAAGCGCATAGAGATTGCGATAGCGAAGAAACAACGCGCAGGCGATAAATCCCCACACCAGCGTTAGCCCGATAAGCACAGGGTTGGGAATATGCGCGGTGGCGAACAGCAGTGCGGCAACAGTAATTGCCATCCATCGCTTCGGAAGCAGCCGCATTAGACGGAGAAGCATATAAGCCTGCAAAATGAATTCCTGCAGAAACGACCAGATAATGTAGCCGGTCACGCGCATCCTCAACGGCAAATGTCCAAAGCGTATCAGCGGATGAAGTGTGCCGATCAATCTGGCAACAGCGATGGCAGCTATCGCGCTCGCGATAGCTGCGGCGACGATCCAGAAAGAACGCAGAACATTGGATGGCGCCAGGCCAAGCACGCCCAGCTTGTCCCGGCGAAGTATCGTGATGCCAAGAATCCAGACGACCGCGAGCCAGTAAAGAATGCGCTGTACCGGCATAGGCGTCCAGATGACAGCCAGAATCAGCCCGTAGGCTGAAATGAGTTCCAGCAGATCGCGCAGCCGAGAGTCCGTGCGGAGATTCACGCCATTCTCATGCTAGCCGATTACGCTTTTGACCTAGTTGCTCGCTCCATGCGCGCTGTTCTGCGCAATGCGCACACCGCTCAGGCTGCTCACATAGCGCGCCACGCCGCGATACAGCGACTCGGCAATGCGCTCGCGGTACTCCGGTTCGCGCAGCTCGTCTGCGTCGTCGGGATTCGTAAGAAAAGAAATCTCGGCCAGAATCGACGGCATATTCGCGCCGATGAGGACGACGAACGGAGCCTTCTTCACGCCGCGGTCTTTCAGGCCTGGATTACCGTCTTCCAGGCCTGAATAGAGACTCTGCTGAACGTCGGAAGCAAACTCGCGTGATTCGCTGATCTTGTCCTGCAGCGTAATTTTCTTGACCAGGTCTGAAAGCTGATGAATCGATTGGTCGGAAACAGCATTCTCGCGGGCAGCCACTTCCAGAGCGTCCGCCGAGGTTGTGAAGTTCAGATAATAAGTTTCCACGCCGCGCGCCGACGGATCAGAGCTAGAGTTCGCGTGGACCGAGATAAACAGATCGGCTTGCGCCTTATTCGCAATAGCGGTGCGCGTCTCCAGCGGAATAAAAGTGTCGTCGTCGCGCGTGTAGATCACATCCGCGCCCAGCCGCTGCTTCAGTAGCTTGCCCAGCCGCAGCGCTACGTCGAGCACAATGTCCTTCTCCTCGATGCCGCCCGGCCCGAGCGTACCTGAATCATGCCCGCCGTGTCCCGCATCGACGACGATGCGGCCAATCTTCAATCCCAAAGCACGCACCATCGAAGGCTCGCCTGTTGCTGTGGGCGCGGCGGCTTGAGCGGGAGAGGCACCCGTGTTCGTATCAGGGTTGACTTTTTTGCGGGCGTGCGCGGAAAAGGCCGGTAAATGTGGAGCAGGCTTGTTAAGCGCCTCCAGTTCATTCGGCTGCTGCTCGGGCGTAGTCCCGGAGACCGACTGTACAACTGGGGCAGTGGTTGGATGTCGGGTCGCCTTGACCCGGTTCGGCTCGCGGCCAAGGGAAGCAATGTCTTTGAGGGATGAGCCGGGCATCGCAGTGTCTGCGCTCTGTTGTGTCTTCTCGGTCGCAGGTGGCGCAGACTGCGACGTGACCGCTGCAGTCATTGTCTGCTCCTGTGGCCTGTGCGCTGTGCTCTGAGCAGTTTGAGCTGCGGGCGTCGTCATCGCCGGGCTGCTGGCGGTTTTTGCTGTCAGCGTCGGCTCCAGCAGCGTGCCCTGTTTGCTGCCGTGCACATCGATAATCAGCCGCCACGGATTCGGCAGTAGAAACGCCGAATACTCGCTCACATTGCTTACATCGAGCACAACGCGCGTAACGTCATTGGAAAACTGCGCCATGCGAATGCGCTTCAGGAAGCCGTCGTCCGTCACCTCGACCGACTTGCCGATGAGTTCCGGCGAGAGCTTGGCTCCATGAAGGTCGAAAAATATCCGGTCAGGATTCGGTACCCGCGATGCCTCGTATTGCACCTCGTCCTGCAGGTCGATAGCGACGCGCGTATAAATCGGCGTTGACCAGTGGCGCAGGCCCGTCACCAACGGCAGCTTGCCTTTGCGCGGCGGAGGCGGCGCATTCATCGCGGCATCGCTCAATGTTGCTGGCTCAGAAGGCTGCTCCAGGTCGCGTTCTTGTATTGCGGGATTAGAAGACGTTGGCTGAGGCTTTGTTTCCGCGGTAGGTGTCGGTTGTTCGTGTTGTGTCGATGGTGTAGGTGCGGTCTTGCGCTTTGCCACGGAACTCGAAGCAGGCGGCGCTGCCTGCGCCTCAACCACCGGCGCCCAAGCGTGCTTCACAGGCGGTTGGCCGTGCTTATCCGCTACTTCTTCCCTGCGGATATTCTTCAATTCCTGCCGCGCTTCATCGGCCAGCGGGTTCTGCGGATAGAGTTTCAGAAACTGCTGAAATACCGCCTTCGCCTCATCGCGATCATCGAGGTCGCGGCGGTAAATCTCGCCTTCCGTCAGCAATGCACTATAGCGGTAGCGGCTGCCCGGATATTGCCTGCGCAGAAATTCATACTGACCAATGGCGTCATGCAGCGACTTCTCATCCTGAAACACGCGCCCCTGCTCTGCCAGCAGATCAGCGACGGCGGAGATGCTGGCGTCGGCCTTCGGCGAAGCGGGATCGCCATGATAGACAGCGCGATATGCGTTGAGCACCCGCTCATAGTCGCGCCGCGTGCGCTGCTGCTCCGGACGCCCCTCAAGGGCCTCGCGCAAACGCTGTGCCTTGTCAAACGGAGTATGCGGCTGATGTTGTGCGGCTTGAGCAGGCAGGTAGAAAAGCGCCAAAAGAAGCGCAGAGCCTGCCAGACACAAAAACGACGCGCGTCCTCCGGAGCGGTAGGAAAGGGGCATAAACAGATTCAGAGGCACACGCCAGGAGCCATCTTGATTATAGGGGGCTGACTGGAGAGGAGCAACGCAGGAAACACGAAATGGACAGAGGAAACCAGTATGGAAACTGGAGATTGCCATTCAGAGAAGATCAAGAAAGGTTTGTCCTATCGCCTTTCGCGGCGGTTCTGTATGATGCTGCCGTCCAAGCATCATCATTTTGAACTTGAAAAATTAACGCATGCCCAGAAAACTGCTCGTATTCCTGGCCTTGGCTCTTGCTCCTCTCACCACATCTTCCGCTTCAGCGCAGCAACCCACGCAAGCTCCAGATCACGAGCCGGAAAAACTCGATAGTGTGAACGCTGCAGTGGTTACCGCACGCATAGCTACCAAAGACAAGCGCTACGCCGACGCTGAAATCCTTATGCTCAAGGTCACCGCAGATAAGCCGCAGCTCGTCATTCCCTGGGTTGAGTTGGGCCTCGCGCAGCTTAGACTCAAGAAGTATCCCGAAGCAGAAAAAAGCTTCAAGACCGCCCTGGGTATCGATCCTGCATCGCTGGAACGCGCCCATTCCGAGGACTTCTACCAGCCATCCACCAGCCCTCAAACTGTGGCCCCTTTTGCGACGCGCGCCTCCCGTAACAGCGTGGGCCATGAGATCAGCACTGGACAAGACCGTCCACCTGACGTGCTTGGTACGTGTTATGCGAGTCTCGGCGAGATTTACATCCACAACGGAAAGATCGCAAATGCGAAAGCTGCCTTCGATGCCGCTGTGAAGGCCAACCCTCCGCAAGCCGCCTCGTATCGCGGCAATGAAGCAATCTTCTTCTTTGATGCTGGCAACACCGACGAACATCTGGCTGCAGCCGAACAGGCCATCGCGCTCGATCCCAACCGCGGCATGATGTACTACTTCAAGGCGCAGGCGCTTGCAGAAAAGGCCACCATTGATTCACAAACGCAGAAGCTGATTCTGCCTCCCGGCTGCGCTGAAGCATATCGCAAGTATCTTCAACTCGAGCCCAACGGCCAGTTCGCCGCCGACTCCAAAGGAGTTCTTACCGCTGCCGGCCTTTCGCTCAAGGCAACTAAGAGCTAATCAGGCGCGCTTTTTCAGATCGTTCTGAGTGATCCGCGCCTTAACGAACTTCTTTACCAGTGGTGCTGGCAAAGGCTTGTCCAGGGGAAAACGTATAGCGCCCTTCGTCAGAGAAAAATCTTTAAGCTCGTCTTTAAATTGCTCGATCAGCTGTGCGCTTCCAGGAAAGAAACTGCAATGGTTTGCGAAAGCTCCGTAATAAACCAGCGCGCCTTTATATTTGAATGCTGGGAGGCCATAGCTGATCACCTCGGTCGCATCCTTCGGCACAACTGACCGAATCGTCGTGCGCATTTTGTTCAGCGTGCTGCGTCCCGGCTCGGGCACTCGCGCGATGTAATCATCTACGCTCTGTGGAGCGTCAGTTTTCCTCACCAGTAGTACCTCGCGTGTAAGAGACTGGAGTAACTTCATACCGCTATTCAGCTGTCGTCGGATCGATGACAGATCGAACCTGGGATACGCGATTCGCCGGAAAGTCTCCCATCTGCGCGTGCTTCCGCACAGTCTCTTCATCCGGAGCGATATACACACAATAAATCTTGTCGTCGGTGACGTAGCTATGAATCCACTGGATTTGAGGACCCAGTTGCCGTAGCACGCCGCACGATGTCTGCGATATCGCCCTCATCTCCTCAGACGACAGCTTCCCGGCCCCGGGAATTTCCCTCTCAATGACAAACTTCGGCATTGTCCTTTCTCCTAAGACAACTCGGATGATGCTACCAAAGCAGGGCTGCAATTCAGAGCATTATCTAGCTGCTTTTCTTTACAGCAAGTGTTGGGTCAATTTTCAAACTGTGCTCCCATGCGGGATTTCGCACCTGGCCGATATCAAACTCGCGTTGACTCATTCAGGCTGGAATCCAGACGGTCTCGAAGCTTCTGCATCGTGTTGAGATAAAATGCCAGATTGTGCAGCGTGTTCAGCACCGCTGCCAATGGCTCCTGTGAGGCCATCAGGTGGCGCAGGTAGGCGCGGCTGTAGCGCCTGCAGACCATGCAACCACACGCCGGATCGGGAGGGTCTTGATCCTCGGCAAAGCGCCGGTTTTTGATGTTTAGTCTGCCCTCGGAGGTGAAGAGAAGCCCGTGACGAGCGGCGCGCGTCGGCAGTACGCAGTCCATCATGTCGACGCCCATTTCGGCGTACTCGACGATTTCGTCGGGATAGCCGACGCCCATCACATAGCGCGGCTTGTCTTTGGGCAAATAGGGCAGCGTCTCGGAAATGATTTCGCGCGTCAGCTCGCGCGGCTCGCCAACACTCAGTCCTCCTAGGGCGTAGCCGGGAAAATCCATCTCGACCAGCCGCTCCGCCGATTCGCGGCGCAGGTCTTTGTACATCCCGCCCTGCACTATGCCGAAGAGGCTAGGCATAGAACCAGGGCTCAGAGCACAGGGCACAGGGCTCAGTAGCGACTGCTGGACATCAGACTTTGTGCCCTGTGCCCAAGGCCTTTCATTTTTGTGCGCATCAAAGTGTCGCTTGCTGCGTTCCGCCCAGCGGAGCGTCAGGTCGAGAGATTTGCGCGCGCGGATATAATCCGCCGGATACTCGGTGCATTCGTCAAAGGCCATGGCAATGTCGGAGCCAAGGGCGATCTGCACGTCCATTGAATGTTCGGGTGAGAAAAAATGCAAGCCCCCATCGAGATGGGAGCGGAACTGCACGCCTTCTTCGGTCACTTTGCGCAGTTCGTTCAAACTGAAGACCTGGAAGCCGCCTGAGTCGGTGAGGATGGCGCGATGCCAGCTCATAAAGCGGTGCAGCCCGCTCATACGGCGAATCAGCTCATGTCCCGGCCGCAGATAGAGGTGGTATGTGTTGCCGAGAATGATCTGCGCATTCAATTCTTCAAGCAGATGTTGCGGTACAGCTTTGACTGATGCCACTGTCCCCACCGGCATAAACACCGGCGTCTCCGCCGTGGCGTGCGGCAAGGTCATGGTGGCGCGGCGGCCATTGCCGCTGGTGGTATGGACTTGAAACGTCAGGGACACTTAGATGATTGTAACGATTGCCCGGGAGATCTAACCCCGAGTTAAGATCGCTTGGGCGCGTCGTAAAAAGCAGATCCTTCACTTCGTTCAGGATGACAACGCGCGGGTGGAAATGGCTTGAGCACAGACTTCAGCAAAAGGAGCGGGAGTTTCACTCCCGCTCCTTCGCTGGTATGCCCGTCAGGCTAAGACCGCCGGATTCTCAGAGCGCTGTCGTAACCGCCTTCACCTCGGTGTAGTTGTTCAGCACCTCGGCACCCATTTCGCGGCCCCAGCCGGACTGCTTGTATCCGCCGAAAGGCAGCGCCGCGTCGAAGACGTTGTGGCAGTTGATCCAGACTGTACCTGAGCGGATGCGCTTGGCCATCTTGTTCGCGGTTGAAATGTCCCGCGTCCAGATGCTGGCGGCGAGTCCGTATGGCGTGTCGTTGGCTTCTTTGGCAATGCGATCCAAATCGGCATCGCTGTAAGGGATAGCGCAAACCACAGGTCCGAAGATCTCCTCGCGGACGACCTTCATTTCCGGGTTGGTCTTGGTCAGCACAGTCGGTTTCACAAAGTAGCCTTTGTCAGCGGCCTTCTGGCCGCCGGCGGTCGCCTTCGCGCCCTCCTTCAGGCCCGAGTCGATGTAGCCGGTGACCTTCTGGAACTGCTCTTCGGAAACCAGTGGCCCCATCTGAGTCTCCGGATCGAGCCCGCTGCCGACGCGGATTTTCGACGCAATGTCAGAGACGCCCTCGACAACTTTGTCGAAGATACTTTCATGCGCGAAGAGCCGTGAGCCGGCGCAACAGCATTGTCCGTGATTGAAGAAGATGGCCGAGGCCGTCCCGGGGATCGCGCGTTCGAGATCGGCATCCGGGAAGATGACGGCAGGCGATTTGCCCCCCAGTTCCAGAGTGACTTTCTTCAGGTTTCCGGCGGCAGCCTGGACAATCAGACGGCCAACCTCGGTCGATCCGGTAAACGCGACCTTATCGACCAGCTCGTGCGCAGCCAGCGGAGCGCCCGCGCCTTCGCCATAGCCAGTCAGCACGTTGACTACTCCTTCGGGGAACCCGGCCTCGTGGATCAGTTCGGCCAGGCGCAGTGCGCTAAGCGGCGTCTGCTCGGCGAGTTTGAGTACCACGCAGCATCCAGCGGCTAACGCTGGGCCGAGCTTCCATGCGGCCATCAGCAACGGGAAGTTCCAAGGGATGATCTGCCCAACTACTCCGATAGGTTCGCGCAGCGTATAGGTCAGGTATTCGCCGGGGAAAGAAATCGGGAATGTATGACCCATGATCTTGGTTGTCCATCCCGCCATGTAGCGGAAGAGGTCGGCGGCCAGCGGCACATCAGCCACGCGCGCCACTGAGAGCGGCTTTCCGTTGTCCATGGATTCGATCTCGGCAAGCTCCTCCAGGTTCTGCTCGATCAGATCTGAGAGCTTGGTGATGAGACGTCCGCGTTGCGAGGGGCTCATTTTCGGCCAGCGGCCTTCATCAAAGGCGCGGCGGGCGGCCCGCACGGCCCGGTCAACGTCTTCGGATTCGGCTTCCGGCACATGGGCCATCACTTCGCCCGTCGCCGGATTGTAGACAGGTAATGTTTTGCCGGAGGCGGCATTCACAAATTTGCCGTCAACATACATGCGATGTTTCTGCGCGATGAAGTCTGACGTTTTCTTATCGAGGCGAGGATCAAGTGCAATGGTTGCCATAGGGAGGCTCCTTTGGCGGCCGGCCCGTTGGGTCGTGATTTAGGAAGTGCGAATTGGGACCGAAACCGCGCCGCCGAACACGATACACCCGCGCTGGAAGGATATGAAAGCAGAGGGCAAGGAATTTCTTTGCGCAGCAGAAAATAGGAAATTATTCACCGAAGCGCAGCCGCAGCCCGAATCGCGCTACCAGGGGGGTACCCAGGGTAAGGGTGGGTGTTTTTCCTACTTCGATGGCTCGGTCGAAGAGGTTTTCGCCCGCCGCAAAGAGTTCCACATGGCGACCGAATTCGCGCGAGGCATAGGCGTCGAGACGAAAATAGCTGTGCAGGAGGTAGTTATTGGCGTCATCGTCGAATTGCCGCCCGCTGATGCGTCCCTGCAGGCTGAGTACTCCAAGGCGCGCGTTGCTGACGCGCACCTGTGTCGTGGCCATGTTGCGGGCCACTTGCGGAATCCAGTTACCAACCAACTGCGGCTGTTGTGTGTAGCTGGTCACGGTGGCGTCGGCGTATTGGTAGCCGCCGGTGATCGCAGCCCACGAAAAGGGGTGAGCCTCAAAATCAATGGAAACACCGCGGCTTTCAATCTGCCCGAGGTTTTCGCGCATCAGCAGCGTGGAAGTTGGAGTAACGCTGAGTGTAAGCGCCGTAATGGGCCGGTTTACGCGCGTCCAGAAGTAGCTCATCCGTAGCATCGATTGCCAGCGGGGAAGGTTTTGTTGAAAGCCGGTCTCCCATCCGATTGCCCGCTCTGAGCGCAGGTTCGGATTGGGTAACGTGGTCTGCTGGCCCACCTGGCCGGTTCGGTAGAGCTCGTTTTCCGTAGGGGCGCGGTAGGCGCGGAAACCTGAAGCATGGAGCGCGATGTTGGTAGTGATTCTGCGCGAAACCCCCAGGCGTGGGTCAAAGACCGTTTCGCTGAATGATGGATAGGTGGTTACGCCCCTTTGGATCCACCGCGCGGCGTCGAAATTGGAGAAGTGGTCGACGCGCCCCGACGCGCTCAACGTCCACTTGCCCGGCGTGGCCAGCGCCTCGCCATAAACACCTGTCTGCCTCTGTCGCGCCGATGTGTTCTGGTAACCTTTTGCGCCGGTGTATAGCACTTCGTCATCTGACGCGCGTACGTCATGAGTGTCTGCGCCGGCGATGATGACTGTCTTCGCTCCAATTGGCTGACGCCAATGCGCTGCCGCTCCCAGTTCGTTAGCAGGATCTTCGGCATATCGTGTCTGGGTCTCAGATGCGCGGTTGGATGCGATGGATGAGAATGTCTGGCGGTAATGCTCCGTGCTGCCATAGAAGCGGAGTGCCAACTGCGACCAATCAACGCCTGCCGAATAGCGCCAGAGCCGTGTGCCATTTTTCTGTACAGGCGTTCCATTATCGCGCGCCTCGTTGAGCACATTGCCGCGTAAAAAGACACGACCACTGTTACGAATGGTTCGTTCCAGGTCAACCAGGCCATTCTGCGCGTGCACATTGTTGGGCTGGTCGATAGGTCCGCGCTGGTCGGGAGCGATGAGTGTGTAGCCGTCGGTGCTGAGAATGCCTCCTGCGAGCAGCCCCGCCCAGGGTCCGCGCTTGAGCGAAGCCAGCATCCCGTTGTCTGTAGTGGCTTCCGAGCCATAGCCTGTCGTCAGCGCAAAGTAATTATTCTGTGGTCTGACTGGCACAACGTTAATCACGCCGCCGATTGCGCTCGATCCATACAGATCGGACGCGCCGCCGCGCACCACTTCGACTGAATGAATGGACAACTCTGGCATCTCTTCCCAGTGAATCCATCCACCATAGGGGTCATTCAACGGTACATCGTCTGAGACAACCAGCGTTCGGCTGGCGGCTGTCGAACCCAGTCCGCGCAGCGAGATTCCTTGTGAGGTAGGGTTGGCCACCAGCGAACTCGACCGGCGAAAAAGCTCCAGCCCCGGGACCTGCCGCAGCCTGCCATCCAGCGCTGGCGTAGCCGCCTCCTGAAGTTGCTGCCGGTTCACAATGCGCGTGCTGGCCGGGCTGTCCAGCATATCGAGGGGCGAGCGATACGCCGTCACCACGACCCGCTCCTGCTGACGCACCAGAACAATACGTGTCGGCTTGTCTGGAGAAATCTTAACCGTTACAGTATCAAATGTGAGAGCGGTCACATTCACTGAGATTGGAGACGGCGATTCGTCCTGAAAGCTGAAACTTCCATCATCTGCAGTCATGCCGAGAACCGCGCCCGAGCTGCCGGCGATTTCCGCATGAGCAACGCCGGAGCCTTGCTCATCTACTACTGTTCCGGAAAATCGTGCCCGCTGCGCTTCACATTCCAATGACGCGAGGAAGCAGCAAAACAAGGCAAAGGATAGCAGCAGGTTTCCGGCTATGGCTCTTTTTGTCATCCGTGCTTTTATTCTACGGACGCGCTCGCAGAATCCGAACAGCATCGACACGGTTTGCGCCCTCGTCAGGTAAAGCGGACAACAAATCGCGCATCGTTCTGTGAAGGACCGGGTGCGGCAGTTCCGGAGCAATTTCCACCAGCGGGACAAGCACAAAGCGCCGTTCGGCCAGCGCCGGATGCGGCAAAGAGAGCGCAGGCATGTTCGCGATCAGATCGCCAACCAGCAGCAGGTCGAGATCGAGCGTGCGCGGACCTTTTGGCGGACTGTTCCGCCGGTCGCGGCCAAAGTCGCGCTCGATGGCAAGCAGCTTTTCAAGCACAGCCTCGGGAGAATCATCAGTCTTCAGCGCCGCTACTGCATTCACAAATACGGGCTGGTCGGTCATCCCCACAGGCGCGGTTTCATACAATGAAGAACGCGCGAGCACTTCGCCAATTGCTCCCAGCGCGAGCAATGCGGCTTCAATCGTTTGCACAGGCGGGCCGGCGAGAGAGCGAAGATTCGAGCCGAGGCCAATCCAGGCGATGTGTGTTTCTGGCGAAGACATGGTAAAAGATGGCGCAGGAACAGTTTACGATTTCAGCCATGCGTATCGCGTTCTTCGGCGGCACCTTCGATCCGCCTCATCGCGGACATCTGGCCATCGCGCAAGCGGCGGCTGACAGGCTGCGTCTTGATCGTGTGCTGTTCGCGCCTGTGGGCAATCAGCCGCTCAAGCATGACTCATCGGTTGCGAGCTTTGAAGACCGTATAGCAATGGTGCAGCTTGCCATTGGAGGCGACGCTCGTTTTCAAGTCTCCATTATCGATGCGCCGCGCCATGATGATCTTCCCAACTACACCATTGATTCAATCTGCCGGTTGAAGGAGTCACTAAAACCCGATGATCAGCTTTTTTGCCTTGTAGGCGCAGATTCCTTCCTGGGCCTGCCGCACTGGCATCGCGCGGCGGAACTGCTGACTGCCTGCGATTTCATCGTGGCCAGCCGTCCACGTTTTGATTTTCAGGACGCGCAGGCGATGCTGCCGCAGGGGGTACGCATTTGCGGCGACGCGCTCTATGAACCCGGCCTGTCGGTTGTCCCCATTTCTAATCACTCGGGACAGTCTTCGACCCTCTACTTTCTGCCTGATTTACGGGAAGAAGCATCGGCGACCGAAGTGCGCGCAGCACTGGCCAGCCATGGCGCATCCAATGATGCTGTGCCCCCGCCAGTGGCCGAATATATTCGCGCGCATCATCTTTATCAGTAACGAGCGAGGATGCCGCTGGCGCTCTCGCGCAGTCCACGCTACGATGTAGCGTTATATCAAGGAGAAGAGCCCCACCGAATGGCGTCCACGGAAACCCGCAAGATGGTGCTGGCTGCCGCCGCGGCCTGCGAAGACAAGAAAGCGGAAAATACGCGCGTTCTTGAGCTCGACCCAGCCGACTCCGGCTTTACCGACTTCTTCCTCATCACCAGCGCTGCCAACGACCGCCAGGCGCAGGCCATCGGCGACGAGATAGAGCTTCGCTTAAAGCGCGATTTTGCGACGTACCCGCATTCGGTAGAGGGCCGCAAACTGGGTGAATGGATACTGATGGACTATGTCGATTTCGTCGTCCATATTTTCCTCGCGGAGAAACGCGCCTTTTATGACTTGGAGCGGCTCTGGAAGTCGGCGCGTCCGGTCGATCTCGAAGAATTGAAGACGACCCTAAAGGAAAAAACCGCTGCAGCAAGGAAGAAGGCGGCCGCAAAAAAGACCTCTCTAAAGAAACCCACTGCCAAGAAACCGGCAAAAGCCAGTTCTACCTCAAGGAAGACGAAGAAGCCGGCGAATTAAGCTCGCTCCGGCCTAGTGTGGTGAGTCATTGATTCATACAGATCCTTCGTCTCGTTGCTCCTCAGGATGACAGCGTATTTGTGACGAACTCTTAGGAAACAGAATTCGCCTGGAAAGCGAGAGGGGCGCTTTCGAGCGCCCCTCTCGCTATTGGATTCAATGTTTGGGTTAGAAGTAAATCTTTGCCGCAAGCTGCGTCTGGCGGGCAGCGACTGCGCCCGTGATCTGACCAAACGTACCGCTGCCAAAAGTGCTAGTCGGGTTGTTGAACTGCGTATGGTTGAAGACATTGTCGCTTTCCATGCGCAGTTGCAAACTCACGCCGCGTTCCGGCATCAGCATGAAGTTCTTCGCCAGAATCATGTTGGTGTTGTTGAGGCCCGGTCCGTGATACGGGTTCCGGTGAACATTGCCGAAGCTGCCGATAGGCTCAGCGGCATAGGTGTTGGGCTCAAACCATGTGCTATTTCCAGTCGAACTGCTGCGATTACGGGGATTGGCACGCACTTGTGGACCGGTCTGCAGCGGCACGTCCGGGCACGCATAGAATTGGAAGTTTGCAGAGCACCACAGAGAACGCGATGTTCCGCCAGCATAGGACACGTCATACGGGAAACCAGTGGCAACGGACACGATGCCCGAGATCTCCCATCCGGAAAGTGCAAGGTTTCTCAGAGAGAACGTACCATTGCTGTGGCTGTAAGGAACGATGTAGATCGGAGAAAAGACGAGGCGATGGCGCACGTCAAACTGTGAATCGCCATAATTCAGTTGCTTGTCAAACTGG
Organism: Alloacidobacterium sp.; assembly: GCF_035631355.1. Classification (NCBI taxonomy): domain Bacteria; kingdom Pseudomonadati; phylum Acidobacteriota; class Terriglobia; order Terriglobales; family Acidobacteriaceae; genus Alloacidobacterium; species Alloacidobacterium sp. The sequence continues at coordinate 4,117 of NZ_DASQIX010000112.1, read as the reverse complement.
TTATAGCCACGAGCACCGTTTGAGCCGAAGCCTGAGTTCTCGAAACTGGAGCCGTCATCGAGGGCATGCGCATACGTGTAACTGAGCTGGAAGCTAAGGCCATGCGTCATGGCTTTCTCAATGCTGGCCTGGAGTGAATGATAGCTCGACGAAGATTGTGAGCCCACGGTGCCTACGCTCGCGAACCCGGTAGTGCCGGTATTTGGATCAATCGAGCCGGCAACGGTATTTTGAGGATACAAAAAACTCTGGCTGTTGCGGCCAGCAATGCAGTTGGGATCAGCCAGGCAAGCCGCGTGCCCTGCCGCTGTCTCGTAATTGCCTTCATAATCGACCTGATTATGTCTTGCCAGTGCACCCACGTAGCTCAAGCGCACAACAGCGCGCGCTGGAAACTCCCGCTCAACGCTAATCTGAAAGTTCTCGGAATACGGCGCACGAAAATCCTTACCGTAAGTACTTATAGACATCGGCTCCAGGGTTGAATAGTCGATGGTCTGGCCTTTGGTTGGGAAAGTAAAGGGGAACTTGTTCGTATAAGGCGCGCCTGTGTTCAGGTCCTCCCATGGATTAGCGAAGGCAGGAGCAGGAGCGCCGAAGTCAAGCGCACCCGCTGATCCCAAACCAAAAGGCGGGGTTTCCAGGGTTTGCAGCGAGCTTTCTTCCTCGGTGCGGTTGTAATAAATACCGAATCCGCCGCGGATGGCGAACTTCCGCGAATCGCCATCAGAGAGCCAGCCGAGATTCGGCGCCCATGCAAAGCCGATGCGCGGTCCCAACTCGGAATAGCGGGTGGTCGCCTGGCCGGAGTTATAGCATCCTGGATCGCCCGGATATGTTATTCCCACCGGAGCAGTCGAGAATATCGTGGAATGTGCTCCATAGATAAGGCAGGCAATGCCTTCGCCATCATATTGATGGTTGCGCAGCGGAGTATCAATGGAATACGCAAGGCCGTAACTAAGGGTCAACGACGGAGATGTCTTCCATGTGTCCTGGGCATAAAAATAATTCAGGAAAGCGTCAGCCTGAATTGTGGCCCCCGATCCCTGGGCATAGCTGCCTGGGATACCGAGCAGGAAATCCAGCGAAGCATCACCCGTCGAATATGGACTGCTCGAGTTGTTGATGTTATACGATCCGCTGTTATTGGCGGAGAATGGGTTGGAGACATTGAAACGGCGTCCGTCGTAGCCAACTTTGAATGTGTGTCCGCCAATCACCTTCGAGAGGTTATCGTCCAACTGATAGGCCTGATCGATGCGTGGCTGAGGCCCATTGGTGCTGAAGCCCAGCTCGAAAAATCCGCTGACGCTAATTGTTGGAACGCTGGCCGCTGCCGCATCCTGCGGCTTGATGTTGAAGCCCAGGCTTGCCGGATCCACAGTGTGCTGCGGGATTACCGTGGGGAAATTAAAGCGCGTGTAATGCACGGAGAAATCGTTCACCAGAGTCGGGTTGAAGGTGTGCACATAGTCGAAGGTGTACTGATAGACCGTCGGCGTGCTCTCGTCACCAAAGCCGGGAAGCGAAGCACCGGTAAAGGGCAGCGTTTCCAGGTTCGTGGTCCTCTGATAAATGCCTACGAAATACATCTGGTTGAAGGAATTTGGGTCAAAATCAATCCGGCCCAGGGCTTGGTTCTGGGATGTGGTCACGACTGGACTAAAGATGTAGCCATAGGTGCCGTTGTTCGGCGCGGGTATGTAGGTGGTTGCCAGTTTCAAGGCGATTGGATCGAACGCACTGGTGGGGAGGACGCCCCCTTTGGGGGTTAGGCACGATGTCCAGGTTTGTCCAGCGGTGCATCCAGGAATGTTAAGTGTTCCTGGAATCGGATTTGTGCTGAAGGTAAGACCTTGTTTGACGCCAGTCAGGTCTTCAGAGAAGTTTCCTGACAGGTTGGCCGCTGAATAAACGGAAGACGATCCGGGAGAAAACCCGTTGGACGTGCTGCCCTGCGGAACGATCTGCCGCGTGCCCTGGTACGAGCCGAAGGCGAACAGCTTGTCCTTCAGGATCGGGCCGCCTAGCGTGCCGCCAAAGATGTTCTGATGGTACTTTGCCACTACGGCCTGCCCGGTTGACACTTTGTGCTGGAAGAAGTTTGCCGTATTCAAGAACGTGTCGCGATAGAACTCGAAGGCATCGCCATGGAAGCTGTTGGTGCCCGATTTGATCGTAGCGCTCACGATGCCACCAGAATTGCGGTCATACTCCGCATTCAGTGGACCGGTAATCAGGTTGAACTGGTCAAGGGCGTCAATGTTCGGCGTGACCACCAGAGTATTCAGCGCAATGTCGTTTGAGTCGGCGCCGTTAATCAGGAAGCTGGATTGCTGCGTCTGGGCGCCGCTCACCGAGAACGTACCGAATCGATCACTCGATGCCTGCACACCAGGCAGCGTCAGTTCCAGGCCTGTGAAGTTGCGGCCAATCAGCGGCAGCTCCACCATTTGCTGCGAGTCAATGACATTGCTCAACTGCATGTCAGTCGTATTCACCTGAACGGGCGAGGCGGAAACCTGTACGACTTCGGAAGTCGATCCAAGGCTCATTTGGATAGGCTCTACATACTCTTGGTCGATGGTGAGCACAATGCCAGTCGCGGTGAAACTTTTGAAGCCCTGCGCTGTAGCCGTGACGGTATACGACCCAACCGGCAACTGAGGAAAGAGATAGCCGCCGTCCGCGCCGGAAACGGTTGTGAACTGGACACCGGTGGCGTCGTTCTTGGCTGTAATCTGGGCGTTGACGACGGCTGCGCCCCCCGGATCGGTAACTACGCCCTTAATGCGGGCGTTAACGTTTGCAGCGTGGATGCTGGGAACTGGAAGAGCAATGGAGAGAACTGACAATATTGCCAGAAAAACCTTAGCAAACCGCATAGATCCTCCCGGAAAAGTCTTGAACAGCTATTCAAACCGCTTTTTCAGAGTTCATACGGAGCGGGGGCAAGATACAAATCGACTATGAACTCCCAAAAACCTGTTCGATCTGGACTGCCGTATCTGTCGGTTGGGTGGCAATCGATGGCCCATTTGCAGGGGATTCAGTGCAGAGGCTTCTTTGATTTGACTAACCAGTCAATCTCCTATTTCGCAATGCTAACTAGTCACTGCTTGTTGACGGAAGATTGATGGCTATTCCATTGAGTCAAAGTCTATTTGAAAATTACTGATGCAGTATTGACGGGCGAGTAATGGCTTTATATCTGAATCTCTCATTTTTCATAGATAGTTGCGGGGCTTATCTATGACAACTGGTAAGACCACTGCAGGATTGGCCTTTAACAGCCCCCTTCAGAACCAATAAACTCGTTGCGTGATTGTTTCCATCGCGATGATCGGGAAGGATTCCGGGAAATCGGATTTCTCGGTGGCTCTCAGGACATACCTAAAGCGGATCGGCGGCCACGCGACCGTCGAGATGCCCATCTTTTCTTCCGCGGAGGCTCTTTTTCAGTCTCGTCAACGTCAACGTGCCCGCACTGCACCGTATCTTGTCCTACTTGACAGCCGGGGAAGGCAATTCAGTTCTGAGCAATTTGCGGAGTGGCTGGGAAAGCAGCGCGATCAAGGGCAGCAGGCAATCATCTTTGCCATCGGCCCGGCGGACGGATGGTCAGACGAGGTGCGCAAGCAGGCAAACCTGCTGCTTTCGTTGGGGCCGATGACCCTTCCGCATGAGTTGGCGCGGGTCGTTCTGAGCGAGCAGATCTACCGGGCGTTTACAATCCTATCTGGGCATCCGTACCACACGGGCCATTGAGGTTGAATGCCGGAATCGCGCAAGGGACTGGTCCTGATCAACACTGGCCCGGGCAAGGGCAAAACCACTGCCGCCATGGGCACGGCACTGCGCGCGGTGGGTAACAGCATGAAAGTGCTGATGCTGCAGTTTCTCAAGGGGTCCTGGCATTATGGGGAACTCGACGCGGTCGAGGCGTTTAACGGTAACTTTGTGATGAAACAGTTGGGCCGGGGCTTCGTGAAGATTGGTGGGGCGGAGACCGACCCGGAAGACATCCGCATGGTGGAAGAGGCCTGGGAAGAGGCGCGGCAGGCCATCCTCTCAGGCGAATGGGATATGGTGGTGCTCGACGAGATCAACTACG
>NZ_DASQIX010000111.1:0-9774 GCF_035631355.1 Alloacidobacterium sp. | reverse complement strand
CCCGGTGGAGAATGCTTCGCTGATGCCGTGGCTGACGGGCACGGCCTTTCTGCACTCGGTCATGATGCAGGAAAAGCGCGGCATGATGAAGATGTGGAACGTGTGGCTGATTTTCTCGACCTTCGCGCTTTCGATTCTGGGGACGCTGCTGACGCGGTCGGGGCTGGTGAGTTCAGTTCATGCTTTTGCGCAGTCTTCCATCGGGACGTGGTTCTGGGCGTTTTTGGTGATTGTGCTGGCGGTTTGCCTGTTCACGTTTGTGTTGCAACGCGACCACTTGAAGTCGGAACACAAACTTGAGTCGTTGGTTTCGCGCGAGTCGAGTTTCCTGTTCAACAATCTGGTGCTGCTGGCGGCCTGCTTTACCGTGTTGTGGGGGACGCTCTTCCCGGTTTTGTCTGAGTATGTGCAGGGGAACAAAGTCACGGTCGGGCCTCCTTTTTACAACCGCGTGGCGGTGCCCATTGGGCTGTTTCTCCTGTTCCTCACCGGTATCGGGCCGATACTTGCTTGGCGCAGCACTTCATTCAAGAGCGTTCGCAAGAATTTCATCCTGCCGGTGGTTGCGGCGGTTGTGACTGCTATTGTGTTGATGACCTTCGGTGAGCGCCCGTGGGTGGACCAAGGTGCGCTGTACTCGCTAATGGCGTGGTCATTGTGTGCGCTGGTGGTGACGGCGGTCGGCTCTGAGTTTTTGCGCGGCGCTGGCGTGATTTCGCAACATACGGGACAGAATATTTTCGCTTCGATGGTGCAACTGACGCGGCGCAATACGCGGCGCTATGGCGGATACATTATTCACTTTGGCGTGGTCGTCATTTTCATAGGGCTGGCGGGTTCGGCGTTCAATCAGAGCACGGAACAGGAGCTGAATTTCAAGCAGAGCATGAAGATGGGGCCGTACCGGCTGGAGTGCCTGGATTATTCGCAGGACACCAATCCGAACTACGACACCGAGTACGCGATCCTCGACGTCTACCGCGGCGGCAAGAAGATTACGCAGCTTGCTCCGGAGAAGCGCTTTTATCAGGCGAGCCAGACGACTTCGACGATAGTGGCCAACCACTCGACGCTGGCGTGGGACCTGTATGTGATCTACGCAGGTAAGGACCCCGACAATGGCCAGCCGATTATCAAGGTATTTCTGAATCCTCTGGTGGCGTGGATCTGGATCGGAGTCGCAATCGTGGTTTTCGGCACGCTTGTAGCGTTGACTCCTAATATGACGGCGGCGCTGGCAGCCAGCCGCAGCCGCGTGCCCGCGAGTGAAGCGACCGAAGCAATGGCTATGGGCGAAGGCGGCGACTAAATGCGGAAGCTGTTTCGTTTTTCGCACCTTGGGCTCGTAGTACTGCTGGCCGTCTTCACCATGGGGTCGGCGGATACTGCGGTGCGCTACAACGATCTTGGGCACAAGATGATGTGCGTGTGCGGCTGCGGCCAAGTGCTGATTGAGTGCAATCATCTGGGATGTCCGGATTCCGATGGTGAGCTTACAGAACTGCGCGCGGCGTTGAGCCACGGCAAGGGCGACACGGAGATTCTTGAAGCGTTCCAGGCGAAATATGGGCCAACTGTGCTCGCCGCTCCCATGCTGACGAAGTTCAATCTGGTGGCGTGGTTTGTGCCTCCAGTTGTGCTGCTGCTGGGGATTGCCGGCACGATTGCGCTGGTGCGGAAGTGGAAGCTGCGCACGGTCGCGATGCCGCCTGCTTCCAATGTGCGCGAGTTCGACCGCATTCGCGACCAGATTCGCAAGGAGACTGAGTTATGAATGGCTGTACGAACCTAATGCGGCGTAAGCCGCAGAGACCTGGACGGTCAGTCCTGTGAGCACGATTGCCTGCGGGCTGTTACTGATTGCGATTTTTGCTTACGTCTTCTACCCGGAGCGCAAGGTCGAGGCGCAGGTGCAGAAGACGCGGCTCGATTTCTTGAGGGAGCGCAAGGATGTGTTGTATGACAATCTGCGGGACTTGAATTTTGAGTATCGCGCAGGGAAATATCCGGAAGAGGACTATGCGGCGCAGCGGGCGCAACTGGAGAATGAAGCCGCTGAGGTGATGGCGGAGATTGATTTGCTAGAGCGGCAGCCGGTGGGCGCCCGCTAGTTTTGTTCCCACCCTCGCATGATGAGCCGATTCATAGCAACTGAAGCAAACCGCAGGTCTTTCGACTACGCTCCCTTCGGTTGCTTCGCTCAGGATGACAAATTTAAGTTGAGTTTCTATCGGAAAGTTACTTAATGACATTGATTTCTCGTTCGCGTTATAGCGCACTGGCGCTCCTGGTTGCTGTTTCCTCGTCGGCTTTTGCTGCTACTGTGACCGGCACGGTGACGAATAAGACGGTCAACAAGCCTGCGGGCGGCGACGATGTGGTACTCATTGCTTTCGCGCAGGGCATGCAGGAAGCGGCGCGCACGAAGACAGACGCTAAGGGGCACTATTCGATTGACGTGCCAGACAGCGGGATGCACCTGATCCGCGTTGACCACCAGAAGGCGGCATACTTTCAGCCAGTGCCGCCGGGGACGACGACCGCCAATGTGGACGTCTACGACGTGTTGCCGAAGGTTGACGGCGTGAGCACCGAGGCCGCTGTCATGCGGATCGAGACCGACGCGCAAGGCCTGCATGTGATTGAGAATTACTTCGTCAAGAACGACTCGAACCCGCCGATGACGCAGCTCAGCCAGCGGTCGTATGAGATTTATCTGCCGCCCGATGCTCGCATTGAAGGCTCGGCGGCGATGGCGCCGGGTGGGATGCCGGTTTCGTCTTCTCCGATACCGACGGGCGAAAAGGGCTACTACGCCTACATATTCCCAATTCGTCCGGGCGAGACGCGCTTCCAGGTGAGCTACCATCTGCCCTATACCGGCAGCTTCAACTTCACGCCAAAGGTTTCGCTGCCGACACAAAACGTCGCTGTCATGCTGCCGAAGGCGATGGTCTTTAAAGGCGGCGGGGCAGTTGGTTTTCAGCCAATCAATGATGGCACCGACGCGCAGACATTTCTGGCGCGCAATGTTTCTCCTTCGCAGGTGATGGCGTTTACCGTCTCCGGCACTGGATCGATGCCGCGCGAACAGCAGAGCCAAAGTGGCAATGATGCCAACGCGGCGGGGCCAGAGGCGGGCCAGTCTTCTGCGACGAATGATACGCGTCCTGGTGGCGGGCTTGGGAATCCGATTGACACACCCGATCCGCTGAACAAGTATAAGTGGTGGATTCTGAGCGGCCTCGCGCTGGTGCTGGCAGTAGCGGCGGCGTTTCTGCTGCGGGCCAAGCCGGAAGCTGCTTCTGCTCCTGCCGCGATCCCACCTACTCCCGTTGTAATCCCGGCTTCCGGGCAGGGTGATTTGTTGGCAGCGCTCAAAGAAGAGTTGTTTACTCTGGAGACCGAGCGGCTGGAAGGCAAACTGAGCGAATCCGAGTATGCCGAGCAGAAGGCGGCGCTGGAGATGGTGTTGCGGCGGGCGCTGTCTAGGCAGGCGATTTTGAGCTGATCTCTGATTTCAGTTCGTTGGCGGCTGTTGCTCGCGGATGCCGCCTCCCCGATTTACCTGAGCCAGGTCTCCATCGTAACTGCCCCAGTAGTCCCACTGGTTGCCCCTTCTGCGAAAAACTTTCCAGCAGGCGCGCCCTGCGCTGTGGGTACTGCCATCGGGTGAGATGGCCCACTCGCCGCGGACGTAGCACGAGCCACCCGGCCTGTGCTGGCCGCCTGAGTTGTTGCTGTAGTTCTGATTGACCGTGCGGGCATCATCCAGCTGGTAGTGCCACCCAGCAGCCTGAGCGGCATGATCGTATGCCGCAACTTTCTCTACTACCGGATTAACAAACATGCCATTCTTACAGCCGGGTTTTGCAGAACAAGTTGGTTTCGTGCTCGAATCGAACTCGGCCCCACATTTCGCACATCTCCAGAGCGGCATATGATTCCTCCATTAATACGCGTAGAAATCGTAAACGGGAGCCATAGCACGATCAAGTCGCGCTGGGAGAGCGCGTGTCTGACCCTGCCTGGACGGTCCGTCCCGCAGTACAATCAATCTTCGGACCATTCATGACGTATCAGGTTTTAGCAAGAAAGTATCGTCCGCAGCGTTTTGGGGACGTGGTGGGGCAGGAGCATGTGACGCGCACGCTGCTCAACGCTCTGGAGCAGGGGCGGATTGCGCACGGATACATCTTCAGCGGGCATCGCGGCATTGGGAAGACGACAATTGCCCGCATTCTGGCGATGGCTTTGAACTGCCGGACAGCGATTGGGACCGCCAAGCGGCCCACGCCGGAGCCTTGCGGTGTCTGCGATTCGTGCACGGAGATTCGCGGAGGAAATGCCGTTGACGTGATCGAGATTGACGCGGCGACCAACCGTGGCATTGATGAGATTCGCGAGCTGCGCGACGCGGCGCGTTACCGTCCGGCGCGAGACAAGTACAAGATTTATATTCTGGACGAGGCGCACCAGATCACGGACGCCGCCTTCAATGCCCTGCTCAAAACGCTGGAAGAGCCGCCGGAGCACGTCGTCTTTATGATGGCGACAACACAGCCGGAGGACTTTCCTCAGACGATCCGCTCGCGATGCCAGCACTTCAGCTTTCACGCTGTGAAGTTTGACGACATTCTGGGACAGCTGCGGGCGATCGCCGAGCAGGAAAACATCTTGGCTGACGACACGGCGCTGGCGCTGTTGGCTGAGGCGGGCGATGGATCGATGCGCGACGCGCTGTCGATCATGGACCAGGCGATTGCATCGGCCCCACTGGTGGATGGCAAAGCAAAGCTCGACGGCGAGCAGATCCGCGAGCTGATGGGTACGGTCCCGAACACCGTTTTTGAACGGCTACTGGAGGCGGTGAGCGCGAACCAGGCATCAACGGTGATTGAGGAGATCAATACGCTGCTGAATGCGGGCAATAGTCCGTCGGCGCTGGCGCGGCAGTTTGTTCGCTACCTGCGGAACGTGCTGATGGCGCGGATTGGAGGCGAGACTACTGAGCTGTTGCAGGTTTCGACGGATGAGCGGACGCGCGCGGCGCGGTCGGCGACGCTCTTCTCAGAAGAAGACCTGACACGCTTTCTGAACGTCATGCTGCGGACGTTTGATGAACTGAATTATCGGCAGGAGCAGCGGTTCCATCTGGAACTCGGGCTGGTGAAGCTGGTGCACTTGCAGCGCCTGCTTCCGGTTGAAGAATTGTTGAGCGGAATGCCCCCTGGTGGGGGAAGCTCGTCCAAGGTATCGTCTCCAGCGTCTCTGCGATCCTCTTCGGCTGTGTCAGGGCAGGCGACCCTACCCAAGTCAGCAAACCCCACATCTTTTCAAGACCCTTCGGCTGGCTCAAGGCAAGTTGTGGGGCACCCAGCGAAGCCGGCGTTTTCTCCATTTGAGGCGGACAGTAATAGGAAGAGTCCGGGCAATGCGGCTGCTCCACTGGCTGAAATGAAAGCGCCCACTCCGGCGGAAGAGGTTGGCCCCAAACCGGCGGAGAGTCCCCTGCCGCCTGCGGTTGAAGAATCTCCTTCTGCTGATCTGGCGGTGAGCGGATCTAAGGTTGATCTGGATCGGATTCGCGAAACAATTTGCGCAGCGCTCAATGACAAGGGCCACAACACTGCGGCGGCGCTTCTTGATGCGGGCAAGTGGTCTGTGGAGGGCGATACGATTCGCGTCGAGGTTGCGGCCAAGAAGACGATGCTTGGACTGACAATGAATGTCGAGGCGGAGAAGATCGCCAGGAATGCACTGCGAGTGCCGGGCGCATCCCAGAAACTGGCGGTTGTTCCGGGAGAGAATGGAGCGGCAAGCCCTGAATCGAAGCCTCGGGTCATGAGTGGGTCGGTGCAGGCGGCTGCGCTCGATAATCCGCTGGTGAAGCAGGCGATGGAGTTGTTTGGGGCTGAGGTGCGTAGCGTTCTGGATTTGCGGGATGCCAAGTGAAGTTGTTTCCCACACTTTGCTTCGCAAAGGACGGGGCACCGACAATTGCGGCAACTGCCGCGAAAAACAGATCCTTCGCTCCGCTCTGGATGACGAATCTTTGAGGTGTACTCGACATGATAAATCCGTTGAAGCTGCAGGAAATGCTGGCGCAGGCCAAGCAGATGCAGGAGCAAATGCAGGAGAAGCTGGCGCAGATCGTGGTCGAGGCCTCGTCGGGCGGCGGGGCGGTGACGGTGAAAATGAACGGCCAGAAGCAGGTGCTGAAGGTGACGATCGATCCCAATGCAGTAGCCGGTCTCAGCGGCGCGACGGCGGATGTGGAGATGCTGGAAGACCTGGTTGCGGCGGCCTTCAACGAGGCAGGACGGCGAGCGGATGAGGCGATTAAGTCCAGCGCTTCATCAATGCTGGGCGGGATAAATCTGCCGCCGGGGCTTTTTTGAGGCTTCTTGTTCTGGTTAAAAGAGATTATCTACAGCTAAGACATCAAGCACGCCGGGCTTCGCTATAAGAAATTCTTTACCGCAGAGTACGCAGAGTTTCGCAGAGGAAGGCTATGGGCATGGAGGACGCGGAGGACTTGATGCATTCCCATGAGGTGACGCGCAGGAGCTTTTTGCGGCAGGCCAGTTGGGCGGGAGCAGCGCTGTTTTTTGCTCCGAGGGCATTTGCGCGGCCAATACAGCAGCCGGGCATAGAGCCAAATACTGCTGCCCCTGCTGACCGCCTGCAGCAGTTTCGCACTGCGGGAGCAACGACGCCAATTCAGGTGACGAAGTTGCGGGACACGCTCTTCCTTCTGCAAGGCGTCGGCGGCAACATGGTGGCACAGACCGGACCGGATGGAAAACTGCTGATTGATTCGAGCGCGGCAACAGCGGCTTCGCGTTTGAAAGATACACTCGGCACGCTGGGCCCGCATCCGATGAAGTTGCTGGTCAATACGCACTGGCATTTCGACCATACCGACGGTAATGCCGCGCTGCATGACAACTCCGGCGCATTCATCATGGCCCATGAGAACACGCGCAACCGCATGGCGACCGCGCAGGAGATTGCGTTCTTTCACCTGAAGCTTCCGCCCTCGCCCACGAGCGCTCTGCCGCAGGAAACTTTTATCGATAAAGAGAAACTCTTTATCAACAATGATGAGATTGATCTCGTATACATGCCTGACGCGCATACGGACACGGATATTTACATTCACTTTGTTGGCGGAAATGTGCTGCACTGCGGCGATGTGTTCTTTAATGGGTTCTATCCGTTTATCGACGCGAGCACGGGCGGTACGGTCAATGGCATGATTCGCGGCGCGGACGCCTGCCTTGCAGTTGCCGACGACAAGACGAAGGTTGTTCCGGGGCATGGTCCGCTGGGCGACAAGGACGCGCTGCAGAAATACCGCGATATGCTGGCCACGGTGGCGACCAGCATAGAGAAGCTGAAGAGCGGCGGGCAATCTCTCGATCAGGTGATTGCCGCCAAGCCTACTGCCGGTTTTGACGCTGACTGGGGCAAAGGCGCTTTGAAGCCGGAGCAGTTTGTCGAACTGGTCTATACGACGCTATAAATACGACTACTTCGATAGATAAGAAGAAAACTGATCCTTCGCTCCGCTCAGGATGACAGCTTCTCTGATGCGACTGGCGTAGCCTATGGAATCCTGCTAAAACAGCGGAGAGGCTTACGTTTTTTGTCACGTTTTGCAGAACCCATGGCGCGGCTCATTGAGGAGCTGCGCAAACTGCCCGGCATTGGATCGAAGAACGCGCAGCGATTGGCGTTTCATATCCTGCGCTCGAATGGCGAGGATGCTGAAGCATTGGCTGACGCAATTCGCAACCTGAAGGCCAAGCTGCAGCTTTGCTCGATCTGCAACAACATTACGGATGTCGATCCATGCGTATACTGCGCGAGTCCCACACGCAACCAGCGGCTGGTTTGCGTGGTGGAAGAGCCGACGAATATAGCAACCATCGAAAAGACGCACAGCTATAACGGCGTATTCCATGTACTGCATGGAACGCTTTCGCCGCTACACGGAGTCGGGCCGGAACATCTGCGAACGGGCAATCTGCTGGCAAGAGTTTCGCGCGGCGACGTGGATGAGGTGATTCTTGCGACGTCGCCTACGATTGAGGGCGAGGCAACGGCTGGATATCTGGCTGATATGCTGCGCCCGGCGCAAGTGCGCGTAACGCGCATTGCCACGGGAGTGCCTGCAGGCAGCGACATTGAGTATGCCGATGAGGTGACAATGTTGCGGGCTTTAGAGGGACGCCGGGAAATGTAAGACTAGGACTAGGACTCACAAAGGGAAACACTATGGGTCGCGCAGCCCATCGGGGATCTATTCGCAATTGAAGGAAATTCTGTCTTTAGATCAGCCTTCTAGCGGTATCTAACGTCAGCTTTCCTGGAATAGATACACACAATCTGCGATACCTGACTCACTGACTCCCACACAAGACATTGACTTGTGCCTTCAAACGCCTTTCTTCTGCGGCTCCCAAATGTACTTGTGAATCTGCAGGCTTAATCGTGCATCCAGACCATCGGCAAGCATCCATTCCACCAGCTCGCGCGGATCGAGCATGCAGTTCTCAGTACTGCGTGCGGTAGACGGTGCCTTGGTGAATGCCGGCGACAGCAATACGCTGCCAACGCTGGCCTCGAGCGCGTGCTCGCGTATAAAAGCGCGGGCAAATTCATAGTCGTCGCGATTGGCGATGACGAACTTCACCTCGTCACTCTTCGTCAGGTATTCCAAATTGCTCATTCGGAAACTGCCGCCCTCACCGGAGCCAGGACACTTCACATCGACAATCTTGTGGACGGAGGGCGGCACGCGATCCAGAGGACGCTCGCCGCTGGTCTCAATCATCAGTTCATAACCGGCAGCCAGCAGCCGCTCCATCAGCGGAATCAGTTCGCGATCCTGCAGAAGCGGCTCGCCACCGGTAAACTCGACTAATTTAGCCGGAGCCAGCTTCTCAATCTCGTCTACAACCTCATCTTCCGTCAGGTTGTAGCCGCCCTTGAAAGTGTACTCCGAGTCACACCAGGAGCAGCGCAGGTTGCAGCCCGCCAGCCGCACGAAGATGCAGGGGCGTCCAGCGAAGCTCGATTCCCCTTGAACAGATTTGTAAATTTCAATCAGGTACACGGCGCGCTACTCGTAATACGTCGCCGTCGTAGTATCGGTCTCGTAGATGGTGCAGTCCTTTACATGCACGCGGCCACTCGTCATCTCGGCCAACTGCTTATTCGTCTCATCGTAGAAAAACCGCGCAAGGTTCTCAGCTGACGGATTGATCTCCGTAAACGGATCAAGCTCGTTCAGCATCTGGTGGTCGATGCGGTCAATCACCGGACGCATCACCTGCTTCAGGTCCTTGAAATCGAGCAGCAGACCGGCATGGTCCAGGCTCTCACCGCGCAGCGTTATGCGGACCTTATAGTTGTGGCCGTGCGGGTTCTCGCACTTGCCTTTGTAATTGCGCAAATAGTGCCCGGAGGCAAACCCGCGCTCTACGGTTACTTCATACATGTGTTTATTGTAGCTTTTTATCAGTGGCGGGGCTTGCGTCTGCGATTTGACATGCGCTCCTGGTAGCGACGCTCCTCGGCGCGGCGGTCTACTTGTTCAAACATCGCTGTCATCACGCCAGACAGCGCGACGATTAACCCGCCCACCGTAAGAAACAGCGCGGTCGTCTTCCACAGCGAACCGTTACCTGGAAGCCCCTGCTGTGCATTGCCGAAGAACGTCATGCCGCAGGAAATCAGCGCGAACAGCAGCAGCGTTCCGGCAAG
>NZ_DASQIX010000110.1:0-24833 GCF_035631355.1 Alloacidobacterium sp. | reverse complement strand
CTTTTCCGGCTGGTCGGCGCCAGTCAGCAGCTCAAGACGCGAAACGTTATAACTCGGCACCAGCCGCTGAATCTCATCGAGGGTTGCAAACGGATCGAAGGGGCTGAGCTTCGGCTCCAGATGGTTTGCCGCAAGCCAGACCGCGTGACGATCCGCCTCGCCTGACTGCGCGCCGCGCGATTGTCCCATGTCAGCTCGAACTCCGCGGCCAAAGGGAACCAGCTTCTTTGGATCGGCGCCCAAGCGGTCTGCCAGACGCACAATCAACTCAAAGTCAGTACGAACGCCCGCCTTGTCTGCAGCCTTTTTTACAAGCTGTATATCGCCATAAGTGTTCGTGACCGTCCCGGCCTTCTCATACAGGTTCGCCGCAGGGAAGACCACATCGGCTAGTTGCGCCGTTTCGGTCAGAAACATGTCCTGCACAATAAGAAACGTGTTCTTAAGCGCTGCAGGGTCTACGCCATAGCGTGACACCGGGTTTGAGCCGACTACATAGAGAGCCGCAAGATCGCCGCTCTGTGCAGCATCGAACATCTGCAGCAGATCGAGTCCAGTGGTCTTCGGCATGGCCGCGTCGTATTCATCGGCAAAATGAGCCGCATCGCTGACTGGAACATAGCCAGGCAAAAGGTCTGGGAGGAGGCCCATGTCCGCTGCGCCGCGTGAGTTAACGTAATCGCCCAGCGCGACAAACTTTGTATTCGGCAGCGATAGGCCGAAGTCCACCAGCGCCTGAATATCGCGTCCGCGGTATTCCGACCCAAAGATGATTACCAGCGACTCTTCCTTGCGAATCGCGTCGCGGAAGATGGCTGTCTTGTCGTCTGATGGGATAGCGTCGTCGTTTGCGGCCAGATACTGTACGAGCGAAGAATAGCCATCCTGCGGAATCTGCAGGGATGCTTTTGCCTGACGTCGCAGCTTGATCTCGGCATGGTTGGCGATGTAGAGGCGCGAACGATGCAGGCGCACATTTGACCGCAGGTTCCATGCCAGGGCCGGATGCTGCTCGGTCGGGTTATTGCCGAGCAGCAAAATGGCCGGAGCTGCTGCTGTGTCGCGCAGAGACGCTGTCAGAGAAACGGATGCGGGTGCCCCATGTCTCGCCTTTGAGACATGGGCTCCAAGAGCGGAAGCAAAGGAAACATAATCGGCCGTCCGGTGATGATCGATGTTGTTGGTGCCCAGGACGGTTCGCGCGAACTTCTGCAGCAGATAGGACTCCTCATTTGTCGTCCGGTTCGAGCCGATCACGCCAATCGACTGCCCGCCCTTTGCCTCGCGAATCTCGCGCAGCTTGTTCGCGGCAAAATCAAGCGCCTGGTCCCAAGTCACTTCCGTAAATTTGCCATCGGACTGGCGCACAAGTGGTTTGGTCAAGCGTTCTTCACGATTGGCAAAATCAAATGCGTAACGGCCCTTGTTACACAAGAAGTCGCCATTAATGCCGCTCTTGTCGCGATTATCGCCGCGAATAATCTCCGTGCCATCCTTTACGCTGCGCACACCGAGTGTTGTCTTGCAGCCGTCGCCGCAGTGTGTGCAGATGGTGGCTACGTGGTTCATCTCCCATGGCCGCGTCTTATATCGGTATGTCCCCGAAGTAAGTGCGCCGACCGGGCAGATGTCGATGCACATACCGCATTCTTCGCAATTCAGATGGTCTTGGCCATTAGGCGCGATGACCGCGCCTACCCCGCGATTCTGAATCCCAAGCGCCCATACATCCATGCCTTCGCCGCAAACGCGAACGCAGCGGTAACACAGAATGCAGCGCGGGCGATCAAAATAAACAACTGGTGACCACTGTTGCTCCTCGCGGTGCTGCTTGATTTCTATGTATTTCGATTCAGCCGCGCCATACTTGAAGGTCATGTCCTGGAGTTCGCACTCGCCGCCCGCGTCGCAAACTGGACAGTCCAGCGGATGGTTCCCGAGTAGAAGTTCCACTGTCGCCTTGCGCGCCTGCTTGATCTCGTCCGTTTCGGTATGGACGATCATGCCCTCGGTAACGGGGGTGGTGCAGGCCGTCTGCAGCTTCGGCATCTTCTCGATGCGCACCACGCACATGCGGCATGCCGCCTGCAGCGAAAGATTCGGATAGTAGCAGAACGCCGGAATTTCAATGCCCGCTTTTTTGCAGGCGTCAATCAGCAGCGTCCCGGCCGGCGCGGTCAGCTTCTTGTTATCGACTGTGAACGTTACCTCAGCCATTTCTTCCTGATCCTCTATACCAGCGCCAGCTCTTCGTGTTTCGCATATGGGCAAGGCTTGCCATTCAGGTGGTCTTCAAATTCATGTCTGAATTTCTTAATGAACCCAATCGTGGGCATCGCCGCGGCATCGCCTAATGGACAGAACGTGCGGCCCAGCATGTTCTCAGCGAGATAGCGGATGTTGTCCAGGTCTTTATCGATACCTCCGCCGGCATGGACGCGTCCAATCGTCTTCTTCAGCCAGTCCGTCCCTTCGCGGCAGGGAATGCACCAGCCGCAACTCTCATGCTGGTAGAACTGGATTGTGCGCAACGCGAACTCCACCATGCATGTCTGGTCATCGATTACGACGATACCGCCCGACCCCAACATGCTTCCAGCCTTGCCCACTTGGTCAAAGTCCAGGCCTATGTCGATTTCCTTCGGCAGAAGTACTGGAGTCGATGATCCGCCGGGAACTACAGCTTTCAGAGTGTGTCCGCCGCGAACACCGCCGCCTACTTCGTAAATGGCCTTCTTCAGGTTGTAGCCCATCGGCAGTTCATATACGCCGGGATTGTTTACATGCCCGCTAATGCCAAATAGACGCGTTCCGCCATTGCGTTCCGAGCCAACCTTCGCGTACGCCTCGCCGCCCATTAGTAGGATGTGTGGCACGCTGGCAATCGTCTCAGCGTTGTTGATAACCGTCGGTCCGCCATACAAACCCACTACAGCAGGGAATGGAGGCTTAATGCGGGGAACGCCGCGCTTGCCTTCGAGCGATTCCATCAGGGCCGACTCTTCGCCAACCTCGTATGCGCCCGCGCCCGTCTGCGTGACGATGTCAAAGTCGATCCCAGATCCGAAAATGTTCTTGCCGAGAAAGCCCTTCGCATATGCGTCGGCAACGGCCTTCTCCATGATCTTCAGCAGGTAGCGATATTCGCCGCGCAGATAGATAAATCCCAGCTTCGACCCGATGGCCAGCCCGGCGATCATGGTGCCTTCAATTACGGCATGAGGATCGTGTAAAAAGATGACGTGGTCTTTGCATGTTGCTGGTTCGCTCTCATCGCCATTCACGAGGACATACTTCGGGCGGTCAGCCTGCTTCGGAACGAAGGACCACTTCAAGCCGGTAGGGAAGCCGGCTCCGCCACGGCCGCGCAGGCCGGAGACCTTCATCTCGTTAATGATCCAGTCGAGGCCTTTCTCTATCGCTTTCTGCACCGCCTCGTAGCCGTCCAGCTCGATGTACTTGTCGATATCCGTGGCGCCTTGTCCAAAGCGTCGGGAGATAATCTTTACCTCATCGGGATGGGAGACGAGTCTCGGCATTTACACTGTCTCCTTTGCGCGTCCGGCTTTGTAGTCATCGAGAATCTGGTCCATCTTTTCCGGCGTCAACTCATCATAGAAGTCGTAATTGATCTGCACCGCAGGCGCCCAGCAGCACGCTCCGATGCACTCCACTTCCTCAAGAGAAAACAAGCCGTCAGAAGTCACTTCTTTGTGACCGATGCCGAGCCGCTTCTTGCAGTGATCCAGGATGCCGTAGCCGTCGCGCAACATGCAGGAGATGTTCGTGCAAACCTGCACGTTGTACTTGCCTGCAGGCTTGGTTCGTAGCATGGAGTAGTAGCTGAGCACATTGCGCACATCGAGTTCAGTGATGCCAATGCGCTGGGCGATCTCAGCGACGACGGCGTCCGAAATATAGCCAACCTCATCCTGCGCATAGAGAAGCATGGGCACAAGCGCCGAGCGTTTCACCGGATACAGAGTCACCAGGCGATCAAAGCGCGCCGCCGTAGCAGGTGAAAAAATTGTGGTTGCAGAGGTGCTCATCTAATCCTCGTCAAAAACCTTGGTGGTAAAAGCCTCAGCCGCAATTTCCATCTCAACCGCGCCGTGGCGGTCACTGAACGTCACCAGGCTGTCAGCCGCAATACGGAATTCGCCGTTTTTCAACCGTCGTTCCGGCCCAGGCTCATCCTCGTATATTGTCCACTGGCCCGCGCCTGTGTGCGCGTTGAATTCAATGACCAGAATCTTTTTCTCTTCGCGGACTGTGAGACGACCTTCTACGCCATCATCGACAAAAGCGCGGCCCTCAACTCTGCCCAGATCATGCGCTGCAACATACGAACGCACCAGAGAAACAAACGATATCCAAAGCTCAGTAAAAACCTGTTGGTCGCCGACAGCCGTGCTCACCTGTCGATCTCTCCCAGCACAATGTCGATAGACCCAATCACTGCGACCACGTCCGCAATCAGCCGCCCTTCGCACATTGTCTGCAGCGCCTGCAGGGTCGCAAATGAAGGGTTCCGCATGTGTACGCGATATGGTTTCGCAGTTCCGTCACTGACAGCAAAGTAGCCCATTTCGCCGCGCGGCGATTCCACCGCCTGATACACCTGTCCGGCGGGTACAGTGAACCCTTCAGTCACAATTTTGAAGTGGTAGATGAGCGACTCCATCTGGGTCTTCATCTTCTCGCGGTCGGGCAGGACGACGTGCGGAGCATTCGCCGTGATAGCCCCTTCCGGCATTCCGGCCAGGGCCTGCTCGACAATCTTCACCGACTCGCGCATCTCCTGAATGCGGACAACATACCGCGCCCACACATCGCAGTCGTTTGAAACCGGCACGTTGAACTGGAACTTCTCGTAGCTTGAATACGGCATGTCGCGCCGCAGGTCCCAGTCCACGCCGGAGGCGCGCAGCGGCGGTCCGGTCACGCCCAGCGCAATCGCATCTTCCGCGCTCAGATGGCCCACTCCTTTCAGCCGGTTGACGAAGATAGGATTGCCAGTCAGCAAGTTCTCGTACTCGTCAATCTTTTCCGGCATCCGCTTGATGAAGGCTTTAACGCGATCAAAGAAGTCGAGCGGCGGCTCCAGCGCCAGCCCACCCACGCGGAAGTAGGAGGTCATCATGCGCTGTCCGGAGACATGCTCGAAGATGCGCAGGATGTCTTCGCGCTCACGGAAGCAATAGAGAAAGACGGTCAGCGCGCCAATGTCCATGGCGTGTGTGCCCAGCCAGACTAAGTGCGAGTTCAAGCGTGTCAGCTCATTCAGCAGCACGCGCAGCCATTGCGCGCGGTCCGGAATCTCCAGTTGCAATAATGTTTCGATGGCCAGGCAATATGCCAGATTGTTAGTCATCGGGCACAGGTAGTCGATGCGGTCCGTCATCGGAACGACCTGCTGGTAGAACTTCGCTTCGCAGGTCTTCTCAATGCCCGTATGCAGGTACCCGATGTCCGGGACTACTTTCAAAACGGTCTCCCCGTCAATCTCGATCACCAGGCGCAGCACGCCATGCGTTGAAGGATGCTGCGGTCCCATGTTCAGGACCATCGTGCGGTCCTTCGCGCCTTCTTCCGGACGCGGTTTGATCAGCGTCGAGGTCTCTACAAATTGCGCCAGTTCGGGCCTTGCAGGCATCAGCGATAGCCCTCCACGGGATAATCTTTGCGCAGCGGATGGCCATCCCACTCTTCCGGCATCATGATGCGGCGTAACTCGGGATGCCCATGAAAGCGCACGCCGAAGAGGTCCCACACCTCGCGTTCATAGTAGTTTGCTGAAGGCCAGATGGAAGTAATGCTGTCAATGGAAGGATCAATACTCTCGACTGGAGAGATAAGCCGCACGCGGTCTTTAAGTCCATGCGAAAGGATATGGTAGGTCACCTGGAAGCGGGGTTCGCTGGGATACCAGTCCACGCAGGTCACGTCCTCAAGAAAGTTATAGCCCGCATTTTTCACCGCCTGGCACGCGCCGCGAATTTCATCGCGCGCAATGGTGACCGTCAGCTCCTTGAGATGGTATTTTGCGTCGAGAACGGCAGTGGTGTTCCATGCCAGCAGGGAACTAAGCGCCCGATTCTCCGGCAGGGCAGCGCGCACAGCATCTTTCCCTAGTACAGCTGAGTCCATCGAGTCCTTACTTTGCAATGGGGCCGCAGCAGGCCCGGGCTAGAAGTTCTACTGAAAGGCTACAAATCGCCTTTATCGGAAGACCAGTCGAGAATGCCTTTTTTCGCAATGTAGAAGAAGCCAACCAGCACAAAGCCGATATATACAAGCATCTCCCAGAAGCCGAAGAGCCGCGATCCGACAATCTTTGGCAGGTCGCGGTAGATGACCGCCCACGGCAGCATGAAGACAGCTTCTACATCGAACAGGATGAAGAGCATCGCCACCATGTAGAAGCGAACCGAGAAACGTCCCCTCGCGTCGCCTTCAGCAGGAACGCCGCACTCATACGCGTCCAGCTTGGCTTTGGTGTTGCGATGCCGCCCCAGAAACCACGAGGCCGTCACCATACCTATGCCCAGTCCGCATGCGGCAAGGATCTGCAATAACATCGGGACGTAGTTCCAGAAGTAGTTCGCGCCCTGCATCTCTTATCGTTGAAGCCTCTCTTTAGAGAGTAGATTCTGCATCATGCCGCCGTCAAGGAAGAGCGCTTATTTCCAGCAAATCCATCGCGGTCTCTTTCCGCAATTTCTGAGATTGCCGAGGTCGATGCCTTGGTTCTGCACATCCTGTCCGCCGAGGCCGAGGACGAGGTCAAGCGCATCAGGACACGCATCCGCGAAGCTCTGGCCGCCAAGAAGCGCAGAGGCGAGAAGGTCGGCAAATCTGGGCGCGCACTCAAGGCGATGCAATGGAAGGGCGCGGACGCCAGCGCCAAGGCGAGGCGGGGAGAAAGAAGCAGCGGGATCAAAAACCGAAGCACATTTTTGATTTTCGGGTGCACGGATGGATTTATTCTGTTGACCGAGAAAATCTACGAGGAGGTAGTGAATGCGAGTCAAAGCTTTGTCGATTGTGGGTTTCCTGGCGTGGGGCATTGGGGGCATTTCAGCACAGTCAACTACAACAATGAAGGGCTTCATCAGCGACGAAAACTGCGCCAACAAACCTTCCCTTAGGGACGATACCGCATGCGTCAAAAAATGCGTGGGGAGAGGATCCCCGCCTGTTCTGGTGAGCGATGACAAGGTCTATAAGATTAAAGGTAAAGTTGACGCCGCCAGGGATCTGGCTGGCGAGAACGTTACGATTACCGGGACTGTGAATGGTGACACAATTACCGTCACATCTGTGGAGAAATCGTAAAGCCTGAACAATTTATTTTGCGGACTGCTGTATCCGAGCCACAGGTGCCCCCGTCTATTTGTGTTTGTTCAATGAATGGCTTCGTCCGTTCGGGGATGCTTTTCTTTGCGGATTTTCTCGTAGACCGCTCGCGCTTCTCTTCACTTCTCCCTTACAGCGAGAATGTGCAGATCGTCGTTCCAAAAACGGCATAGCTGTTTCAGTTTGGAACACAAAACGTTGCAGACTCACAGACCCCTGTTGTTTCATCAGCGCACGCCGATAACCTGCGTTGAAGGAGCAGCCTATGAGCACTCTTAGTCACATGTTACCGCCTACGCAGGTAAAGCGCCTCTCATTGGTGCATGGCTATATTTCTGTAAGCTCAGAAGCGCTTACTGAAGAGCCCCCTTTTCGGGAGGAAACCGGACTGGGCACAATGCGCGGCCTTGTCTTCGCGGTACTCTGCGACATCATTCTTGCCGCAATCGCCATTGCAGGTTGGCAGCTTTGGCGGTTGTTCCGTTAACAGACGCATTGCTCTACAAGCAGAAGCTGTCGCTCTGAGCGCAGCGAAGGATCTGGTTCCTGGCACTTCACAACCGCTGTCTTCAACAGTAATAGCACATGCTGCCCTCTGATAACCTCAAGCCATGCAGCTTGTTATTAACGGTCAAAGGAGAGAATTCACCGAACTCACTGCTAGTGCGAAAATCTCTGACCTCATAACAACTTTGGGCCTTAAGAACGACCGTGTGGCCATTGAGCAGAACGGTGAGATCGTTCCCCGGTCCTTCTGGGCAGAAACTCCACTTCAATCGGGAGACAAGCTCGAAATTGTGCACTTTGTCGGTGGCGGACGGCGCTGATGCGCGTGTGCCTGTCTATATGCGCCTGTGTTGCTTTCAACTTCTTTGTGCAGGCGCAAATTCCGCCGCCCATCGGTCCCACAATCACCGTTCCCGGAATTACCTGGGGCGCTCCTATCAAGTTGGTCGTGTACGGTGACACCCGATTCACTGATCCATCCGATGTCACTGACACCAATCCAAAAGCCCGGCAATTTTTGGCAAAGCAAGTGGCTGATGAGAAGCCCCTCGCTGTCTTCCTCACTGGCGATACACCTTTCACGGGAGCCGATCCTGCCGACTGGAAGGTCTTTCAGCAGGAGACATCTGCGTGGCGCGAAGAACATCTCTATATTTTTCCAACAACCGGCAATCACGAAACGAAAGGCGGCGCGGCTGCTGGAATTGCCAACTATCTCGCTAATTTTCCGCAATTAAAGGGCTGCCGCTACTACTCGGCGCAGATCGGGAATCTCTACCTCATTGCAATTGATGTGACCCAGTACAACTACAAGCAATCGCCACAAGGCAGATGGTTTCAGTCGCAACTCGAGCACATTCCGCCAGGTATCGACTTCGTCTTCATCATGGACCATATGCCCTGGATGGCCGACCTGCAGAGCCAGATCGCTGCCGGCCTTCCCGGGCCAAATGAACTTGCGCTGCGCGATCTGGTCGAAGCGGAAGCGGAGAAATCGCGCGCAAAATTTATCGTGCTCAACGGCCACATCCACAACTATGAGCGATTCGAGCGTAAAGGCATCACCTACATCATCTCCGGCGGCGGAGGCGCAAAGCCTTATCCCATTTCGTGCGTGGCGATGAGGAACTTTACCGAGAATCCGATCCGAAGAAATCGCCACCGCTCATCAACTACAACTATGTGGTCATTCAGATAGAAGGAAAGCGTGCCGAGGCGAAGATGTACCGCGTCGCCGACCCGTCCGCGGAAAAGTTGTCTGTCGAGCTATGTGACGAATTCCTTCTCGATAGGAAATAACCTGCACGAGTCACTTTTGCTCTTTCAAAAACTGTGTCTGATAGCTACTTGTTAGAGCACTATCGCGATGTCATAGTGAAGAATCATGTGCAATACCTCGCGATGGAGGCTGCTTCCTGCCGGGTTCTCCTGTATATTCCTGCTTTCACTCGGAGCCTGCGGAAGCCACGAAAACAAGCCCCAACCCGACTTTACGTTAAGCACATCGACCACGAGTCTTATGTTGACCGCAGGTGCCAATGAGCAAACGGTTGTAATCGCCAGTACTGCGCTCAATGGGTTTTCCGGAAAGATCAATGTAACGCTTTCAGGATTGCCATCCGGGGTGACTGCAAATCCTTCATCGTTAAGTCTGAGTCCGGGCACGCCGCAGAACATAACGCTGACGGCAGCAGCAAATGCCGCCATAGGAAATGCTACCGTTACCTTCACCGGAACTTCGTCTGCAATCACTCACGCGATCACGCTGACGTTAACCATAAATGCTGCGCCTGTGCCGATAGCAGGCATGGACGCAACTACCTACCATTACGACAATGCACGCGACGGCCTGAACGCCAGCGAGACTACGCTGACTCCTGCAAATGTCAACTCCTCGACCTTTGGCAAAATCAATTTCTTCCCAACTGATGGCAAAGTCGATGCCGAGCCGCTTTATTTGTCTCAGTTGACCATCAATGGTGCCTCCCACAACGTCCTATATGCCGCATCGGAGCACGGTAGCGTTTACGCTTTCGACGCCGATACAGACGTAACACTGTGGCAAGTTTCTACACTGAAGTCGGGCGAGACAACCAGCGACGACCACGGCTGCGGCCAGATTTCTCCCGAAATCGGCATCACCAGCACACCAGTCATAGATCGAGCGCTCAGCGCTATCTTCGTCGTCGCTATGAGCAAAGATCAAAGCGGCGCATACCATCAGCGGCTGCACGCTCTCAACCTTACCAGCGGCGCGGAGATGGAAGGTGGCCCTGTCGAAATCACGGCGTCCTATCCTGGTAGCGGCTATGGCTCGCAGAATGGCATGCAGGTTTTCGACCCCGGCCAGTATGCGGAACGGGTCGGCCTTCTGCTGATGAATGGGTCCATCTTCCTGGGCTGGACATCGCACTGCGACGAAGACCCTTACACTGGTTGGCTCATGATGTACAACGAGACCACGCTGCAGCAGACCAGCGTGCTCAACCTCACGCCTAATGGCCCGACAACGCCGCACTTCGAAAACGGTGAAGGCTCCATCTGGCAATCCGGCGCCGGACTCGCCGCAGATGCGCAGGGCAACGTCTATTTTCTTGATGCCAATGGCAGCTTCGATACCACTCTGAACAGCGGCGGCTTTCCCTCACAAGGCGATTTTGGCAATGCCTTTATGAGGGTTTCCACGGCGAACAACAAACTGGCTGTCGCCGATTACTTCAACACCTACAACACGGTCAGTCAGTCCACCAGCGACCTCGATCTGGGATCCGGCGGTGTTTTGCTGCTGCCCGACGTAACTGATGTCACCGGTGTCACCCGGCATCTCGCAGTCGGCGCTGGGAAGGACGGCAATATTTACGTTGTTGACCGCGATAAGATGGGCAAGTTTAACCCCTCGTCCAATAATATCTATCAGCAGGTTCCCAACGTGTTGGCCAGCGAATTCGGAATGGCTGCTTACTTCAACGGAACCGTCTACTACGGCAGCATCAACAGCAAACTTCAGGCGTTCACGTTGCAATCCGGCAAATTGAGCACGACTCCATCCAGCCAGACATCCATTGCTTATACCTATCCAGGAACCACACCTGGGATCAGTGCCAATGGCACACAGAACGGCATCATCTGGGCAATCGAGAATACCTCGCCTGCCGTCCTCCATGCCTATGACGCAACCAATCTAGCGAAAGAGCTTTACAACAGCAGTCAGGCATCAAATGGACGCGATCAATTCGGCAATGGCAACAAATTCATCACACCATTGATCGTCAATGGTAAGGTCTTCGTCGGAACTCCGAATGGAGTCGCCGTCTTTGGGTTACTTCATTGATGGATATCCGGGCCACAATAGTCTCTACGACTGGCCTCGGACAGAAAAGCGGCTTGCCACTTCTTCAAGACCCCAATAAACAATGCTCCGTCGAATGAACCCATTTGAGGTTTCAAAGACTTCAACAGTCAAGCCGGGCTGCTTCGCAAATACACCATGCTTTCGGTGGAACACGACTAATCCATACGGTCTTTCGATTACGTCCTCGACTTCAAACCGAAGATTCGGGAAGCGCTCAAGAGCGCGGCCATAGAGTTCGCGGATGGCTGCTTTCCCGCTGACTCGTCCGTTCGAACCTGGCAGGCTGACAAGGACCGCGGGGCTTACAAACTCCGCATCATCGGCATAGTGACTCATCAAAAGGTCCAGGTTGCCAGTATTCCATCCCTCCAGCCAGTCTTGAACAAGTTGCAAATGCTTCATGACGTTTTCCGTGATCAGATATCGTTCGGAACCGGTGGTTTTCCTCAGTTCCCATTCAGGAGTATGGAATTTTATCGCCCCGCCCGTACCGCAACTGCCAGCTCTCCCAGCAACCCGTGGGTTTCCTTCCAGTCAATGCAGGCGTCAGTGATGCTCTGCCCATATGTAAGGGCCTTTCCGTTTACCAGATTTTGCGCCCCTGCTATCAGATTGCTTTCCAGCATCACTCCCATGATGCGCCGGTCGCCCGTCCCGACCTGCGCGGCTACCTCGCGGCATACCATGCCCTGTTTCCTGTGGTCCTTGCCGCTGTTCGCATGACTGCAATCGATCATGATGCGTGGCTGCACGCCCGCCCTCTCCATCTGCTCAGAGGCGGACGCGACAGAAGCCGCATCATAATTCGTTGTCTGTCTGCCGCCGCGCAGAATCATGTGGCAATCCGGATTTCCCGCCGTAAACAAAATCGCCGACTGGCCATTGGCCGAAGTCCCCAGAAATGTATGCGCGTGGCCGGCTGAAACAATCGCCTCAATCGCAATCTGCACATTGCCTGAAGTGCCATTTTTGAATCCCACCGGGCATGATAACCCCGATGCAAGCTGTCGGTGTACCTGGCTCTCCGTGGTACGCGCGCCAATCGCACCCCAGCTCACTAGCTCGGCCACATATTGCGGTGAAATCATGTCCAGAAACTCTGTTCCTGCTGGTACACCCATCTCGGCCAGGTCGAGCAACAGATGGCGTGCCAGTCGCAAACCGTCATTGATACGGAACGATTCATCCAGGTGTGGGTCGTTAATCAGACCCTTCCACCCCAGCGTTGTGCGTGGCTTTTCAAAATAAACGCGCATTACGATTCGCAGTTCTTTGCCAAACTCGCCAATTGCCCCCTTGAGCAGCCCCGCATACTCGCGTGCCGCCTTTGTGTCATGAATCGAGCAGGGTCCAACCACGACCACCAGCCGCGAATCCTTGCCGTTCAAAATGTCGATAATCTCATTGCGGGCCTGAAAAACAGTAGCTGAAGCTGCTTCGGTAACGGGCAGTTCTTCTTCAAGAAATACCGGTGGAAGGACGACTTTCGTCGCCCTGATACGCAGATCGTTTGTGGTGTAGCGCATGGGTCTTATTTTTAATGTAACAGTGTGTGCTTTGCAGAACAGAACATCGGCATATTCGAACCAGATGCCGTTCTTCACGCCTTATAAATTTCACGAAACACCAAAAAAATATTCCGGTTCCTACAATCCATCTCTCAAGCGCGAACGTACCTTACACGCCAGGGAGTTGAGCAGCAAGTGAAATCGGGCCCGATACCGCTCCAACTCACTTGGGAAATCCCCTGAGGAGACGCAAGTATGGACTTGTTCAAAGGTTCGGACCTCATCATCCCGACCGACGAGAATGCGGCCGGCATGTCACGTAGATCATTCTTCAAGCGCGCTGCGGTTGCGGGCGCCACAAGCGCGTTCGCACTAAGCGGGCTCACCAGCCTGGCTGTTGCGCAGGACAGAGAAGACGCGGACCATGATTATGGCCGCGACCACGACAATGACGACCCGAAGAAGCGCGACCGCGACATCCTTGTTGCCGCGCAGATCGCGGAAGCGTTGGCTGTCACCACCTACACCAACATCATCGATCTCGCTCCGTTTTTCCCGCACATCCCATCCGACGATCAGGGCTACCTGATGGCAGCCCGTCAAGAGGAAATGTCGCACTACCTGCTGGAGCAGTCGGTGACCGACCAGTTCACGCCTTTCAGCTCATTTTTTTATCCCCACAAAATGTTCTCCGACTCACAGACCACGCTAAACACGCTTGTTACGCTGGAGGACGCCTTCATTGCCGCCTATCTCGTGGGCGTGCGCAATTTCAGCACGCGTGAGTTGCGTGTCACCGCGGCCCGCATCATGGGCATCGAAAGTGACCACCGCACGCTCGCGCGCGTGATAGGCCCTGATGTTGCGGCACAAGATGGCGGCCCAATCGAGACCATCACCGGCGCGCAAGGTGTCGCCGAGAGTGTCGATCCGCCCAACAACAACGGCTATGAAAGAACACTATGCTGGACTCACATCGACCAGGCGCTCGCCGCATTGATGCCCTTCGTTGACAAAAATGCAGCTATGAAAGCCGGATTCGATACTTCTAGTTCATATCAGTTCGAACCCTTTAATCCGGTTCTACCGAATCCACTGGGGGAATTCATTTCCTTCAAAGGTTGTTAAGCAGAGAGGCCGCGACGCGGTGGGTTGCGGCCTTCAACAAGCAATGATGGCTTGGAATGGCCCTCAATTGCGCCTTTCTTCGATGCGTGCTAGAAAAGCCGCAAGACTTTGAAGGAGCCATGCCATGTCACCAACCGTTCGCAACGGAAAAATCTGCTATATCGAGATACCCGCCACTGACGTGGCCCATTCATCCGATTTCTACAGCAAAGTCTTTGGGTGGAATATGCGCACGCGAGGAGATGGGGCAACGGCATTCGACGATTCCATCGGCGAGGTTAGCGGCGCATTCGTGCTCGGACGGCCACCCGCATCACAGCCCGGTTTCATGATCTACGTCATGGTGGACAGCGTAGCCGCGACTGCCGAGGCAGTCGTCACAAATGGAGGCGAGATCGTCCAGCCCATCGGCGCCGACGCGCCAGAGATCACCGCCCGCTTCCGTGATCCCGGTGGGAATGTAGTTGGTCTCTATCAGGAACCAGCTCAGACTTAAGCTACTCCGCGTGCAGCACGATCTCGAAAAGCAGCAGGCAGATGGTCGTATAAATCACGTCATACCCGGCCAGCAGCTTGATCCATAACCCCGGGTCGGACTCGCCTGTCAGAATTGCACTTGCGCCAAGCACCATTGCCAGCAACGCCGGAATAAACAGTGGAAAAAGAATCAACGGCAGCAATAGCTCGCGATTCCGTGTGCGAATCGAAAGCCCAGCAAAAAAGGTTCCATTCGCCACCAGTGCCCACGTCCCCAGCGGCAGCACCAGAGCCAGCAGCCAGCCGTTCCCCAGTGCATGCAGGTTGTAAAAGATAATGAAGACAGGCGTAAGAATCAGCTCAACCACGGTTACAAATAGAAAGTTGGCCAGCACCTTGCCCAGAAAAAGCGATGCTGCAGGAGCAGGCGTCATTCGCTGCGCGTCCAGTACATGATGCCTCAACTCACGTGCCCACGCCTGGTTGAGCGCGGACACAGAGGCAAACATTGTCGCCACGCACAGAATCCCGCCCGCAATCTGCCGCGATGACTCACGGGTGGGGTCAAAAGCCAGGCTGAAGAGCACCACCACCAGCAGCGCAAAGAAAAGCATCGAGTTGATGGCGTCCTTCGACCGCCATTCCAGCCGTAGGTCTTTCGCCAGATGGGTAACGAAGTAGGGCCGCTTCACGACGAATGCTCCTTTGTCAGGTCAACAAGAGTGGCCCTTGAAGCGCGAATGTAACCAGCAGCTGAAAGAACGATCTGCGTACCGCGCACGCCGGCAGAAACTGAAATTACATCGAACAGTTCCAGCGTCTCGTCGGCATAGACAGGAAAGTCCTTTTTTGCTCCAAAGACAGTTACACCCCCGCGAATGTATCCAGTGAGCGGTTGAATCTCTTTGAGAGAAACCATCTCAGCTTTGCGCGCTCCGGCTGCAACGGCAAGCTTCTTGAAATCCAATTCAGCATTGCCGGGAACGACTGCAAACACATGTTCCTTGTCGCTGGTGACGCAGAGCAGCGTCTTGAAGACCTGCTCCGGCGGCAAACCAATCTTTTCCGCAACCAGAATTGCCGAAAAATCCTCGGTATCTAGTGCATAATCGCGCAGTTCATAATGAATGCCGAGCGAATCGAGATAGCGGGCAGCGTTAGTCTTCATGCGTGGATCGCCGCAGTCTGCACTTTTTCTAGGATGGTGCTCACGCTCCCTGCAGTAAGCGTGATCAGTGAATCAGCAAGCGGCTCGGCCAGTTCGCGCTGGTGTGTGGTCAGCACAATCGTCCGTTGCCCAGCCCTGATTCCAGCCAGCAGATCAAGCATCTGGTGCGCGCTGCCAATATCCATGTTGGAAAAAGGCTCATCCAAAAGCAGCAATTCTGGCTGAGAAAGCAGCACGCGAGCGAGAGATGCCCGCTGCCGCATGCCTTGCGAATACTGCCCGACAGGACGCTTGAGCGCAGGATCGAGTCCTACTGCGCGCAAGGTCTCTTCCGGAGCAAGGCACGTCTGTGTACGGTACAAATCGGCGAAGTAGCGGAGATTCTCGACGGCTGTGTACTCGTCGTAGAGCATTGGAGCGTGGCTCATATATCCAATGTGGTCGCGAGCGTCGTATGGCGCGTTGCCCAGCACGGTCACCGTTCCATAAGTAGGCCGCAATAATCCGGCCAGTATGCGGAGCAGAGTAGATTTACCCGCGCCGTTTTCACCGAGAAGCACATAGCAGCGGCCAGCCTCAAGCGTAAGCGAAACCTTGCGCAGGGCGGCAAATGCGCCGTAGAGCTTCGAGACTGTTTCCAGTTGCGCGGTAATGGGCATGTGCAGAAATCAGTTTACAAGCCCCGTCTCTTGTAAAACCGATTTCGGCATCAATGCGATGGAACGACTGCTGCAGTGTTTGCAGGCGTAGCCGTCGGAGTCTGGCCCGGCTGGGCAGGAGCATACTTCGACGCGCACTTGGCCTGAAGCTGCGTGGCATGAAATACCCCATCGTGGCCATACGTGCCGATGGCAAGCGCCTGAGCGTTGTCCTTGAAGGTGTCCGGCGGCGGCTCGTCGCCATTGTAGGAAACGTGCAAAGTGCGATCATTCTCGACCAGCACAAAATCTGCATCCGACCCTTTGTGCTGGATCGAACCGGGTTGCACGTTCCCAGCAACGCGCAGGTGGCGCGTATAGGCCTTGTTGCCCATCCCCTGCAATTCCTGAATCGTGACGTAGTAGCTCTTGTTGGCCTGCACTCCGCTGATTGCCAGATAAATGATGGCCCCAAGAATGACGACGATAGCAATGCCGATGCGCGTGCCCTGGTTCGTTTTTTGCATGATTGCAATTATTCTACTGCCAGTCTGCAAGTAAGGGTGCACCCACGTCTCGAAGAGATGTGGGTGGGATGAATCCCTTTGAACCAAAGTCTGGCGTTTCCGGAAGTTTATAATCTCCTTCAGGATTTATCCTGCATTTATCCATCATCTAACTACGAAATTATCCATTTTTCATCTGCGAGGGTAGATATGAGCGGCAACGGCAACAGCACTCTTCACAGCGATTCAGAAGTGAACGTAACACAGGAAATTCTGAAGCCCCGGGCGGAATGGATTGCCAAACGCAAGGCCGAAGTTGCGCGGACGGGTGACACGAATGTCTCGCAGATGCACTTTGCGCGACAGGGCAGAATCACCGAAGAGATGGAGTTTGTCGCAAAACGCGAAAATCTTCCGGCCGAACTCATCCGCAGCGAAATCGCCGCAGGCCGTCTCATCATCCCCGCCAACATCAACCACCCAGAACTGGAACCGATGGCAATCGGCGTCGCCTCAAAATGCAAGGTTAATGCGAACATCGGCAACTCAGCCGTGACCTCGAACATTGACGAGGAACTGCGCAAGCTGCACATGGCCGTCCAATTCGGCGCGGACACTGTAATGGACCTGTCGACGGGTGGCAGCATCCCCGAAATTCGCGAAGCCATCCTGCGCCACTCCCCTGTCCCCATCGGAACAGTGCCGATCTATGAAGCGCTCAATCGCGTCAAGAAACTCGAAGACCTGAATATTGATGTCTATCTCGAAGTCATTGAAGAACAGGCGCAGCAGGGGGTGGACTACTTCACTGTCCACGCTGGCGTGCTCATTCAATATGTCCCGATGGTGGCAAAGCGCATTACCGGCATCGTCAGCCGCGGTGGCGCGATCCTTGCCCAGTGGATGACACACCACCACAAGCAGAACTTTCTCTATGAGCACTTCGACCGCATCGTTAAGGTCATGGCGAAGTATGATGTCAGCTTCTCGCTCGGTGATGGCCTGCGCCCCGGATGCGTTGCCGACGCCTCCGACGAAGCGCAGTTTGCCGAGTTGAAAACACTGGGCGAACTTACTGCCAAAGCATGGGAGAGCGACGTGCAGGTCATGATCGAAGGTCCCGGCCACGTGCCGCTCGACAAGATCAAGGAGCAGGTCGACAAGGAAATCGAGTACTGCTTCGGGGCGCCTTTCTACACATTAGGACCGCTCGTCACCGACATCGCACCCGGCTATGACCACATCACCTCAGCCATCGGAGCAGCTATGATCGGCTGGCACGGCGCGTCCATGCTTTGCTACGTCACGCCAAAAGAACATCTCGGCCTGCCTAATGAAAAAGACGTGAAGGACGGCATGATCGCCTACAAAATCGCCGCCCACGCCGCCGACGTTGCCCGCCATCGCCCCGGGGCGCGCGATCGCGACGACGCTATCAGCTACGCCCGCTACACCTTCGACTGGGAGAAGCAGTTCGCTCTTTCGCTCGATCCGGAAACGGCGCGCTCGATGCACGACGAGACTCTGCCCGACGACTACTACAAGGAAGCCGCCTTCTGCTCCATGTGCGGGCCGAAGTTCTGCTCGATGAACTGGTCAAGCAAAGTCGACGAGTTCAACAAAACCGTGCACGGTTTGGAGAAGGCTGACTTGAGTAGTCTGGTAACACTTCAGGCACAGCAACTGGCAGGCAAGAACTAAAATGGTTAGATTTACACGATTGTCATCCTGAACGAAGTAAAGGATCTGTTTTCCCTGCTGGGTGAGTAAGGCCAGAGCGCATCAAAAGCAGATTCTTCACGTTGCTCAGGATGACACATTTAACCTCCGCATGGAAGCGTTTACACCGCCTCCTGAATATGTAATAAGAGGGAATGCCATCTTTCCGCTCCCGGCCTGCCACGCTGAAGTTTTGCTGCGCTTCAATCCTGTTGTCCCTGACTGCTCAACTTGCTCCAGCGCAAGAGCCTGTGACCGTCCGCACTCCCGCTACCCCGCTTGTGCTGCACGACCCCTACTTCAGCGTCTGGTCATTCGACGATGAACTGACCTCAGGCCCTACACGTCACTGGACGGGAACTCGCCAGCAGATGACCGGGCTCGTGCGGGTTGATGGAAAAACGTTCCGCTTTATCGGCGACGAAAGAGATATTCCTGTGCTCAAGCAGGCTTCGCGCGCGATCTGGCCAACTCGTACCATCTACGACTTTGAAGGCGCCGGAATCCACCTGACTCTGACCTTCTTCACGCCCGCATTACCGCAGGACCTCGACGTGCTCTCGCGCCCGGTGACTTATGTGAGTTGGGACGTGCGTTCGATAGATGGACAGCCGCACGCCACTTCGCTCTATTTCGATGCCACATCGCAGCTAGCGTCGAACACCGGTGACGACACGGTCGTCTGGGGGCGCGAGCGCGTGGGCGACATGCAGGCCCTCCGCGTGGGAACCAACGCGCAGCCTGTGCTTGCCAAGTCAGGTGACAATTTGCGTATCGATTGGGGCTGGCTCTATCTGGCCGTCCCGCCGCAGCCCGGTGTGGACACCGCAGCCAGCAGCTACGAAGCCCGCGAGCAGTTCGCCAAGGACGGGTCGCTTCCAGCAAGCGACGATCTTGACATGCCACGCGCGGTGAAGCATGGCCTGCCACTGCTGGCTGTGCGCTTCGATCTGGGCGGCGTTGGCAGCGCTCCGGTTTCGCGCCGGGTGCTGCTGGCGTATGACGATATCTACTCCATCGAATACCTCAATCGCCGCCTGCGTGCCTACTGGCGTCGCAACGGCATGACCACGGCAGAGATGTTGCAGAAAGCCGAAGCCGATGAGCCGTCGCTGCGCCAGCGCGCTGAAGCCTTCGACAAAGAGCTGGTCTCCGATCTGGAGCATGAAGGCGGCTCGCACTACGCGCAACTGGCGACCCTTGCTTATCAGCAGACCATCGCTGCGCACAAGCTCGTCGCCGATGTGGATGGCACGCCGATGCTCTTCTCGAAAGAGAACTTCAGCAATGGCTGTATCGATACCGTCGATGTTACTTATCCATCTGCGCCGTTCTTCCTGTTGCTCAACCCTGCACTGCTTCAGGCGCAGCTTGAGCCGATGTTCGCCTATGCCAGTCTGGCTCGCTGGCGCTGGCCCTTTGCGCCGCACGATCTCGGCACCTATCCGCTGGCCGATGGACAGGTCTACGGTGGCGGCGAGCGCACTGAGGAAGACCAGATGCCGGTGGAAGAGAGCGGCAACCTCATCATCCTGACGAACGCGCTTGCCCATGCGCAAAATTCAGGCGATTTTGCGCAAAAATACTGGCCTTTGCTGACAAAATGGGCCGAATATCTCAAGGCAAAGGGCCTCGATCCTGAGAACCAGCTCAGTACCGACGATTTCGCCGGACACCTGCCGCACAACACCAATCTCTCGATTAAGGCCATTGAGGCGCTCGGCAGCTATGCGCAGCTTGCCGACCGTCTCGGCAAGAAGCAGGAAGCAGCCGAGTACCGCAAACTCGCCGAGCAGATGGCCGCCAAGTGGAACGACATGGCCCTCGACGGCGATCACTACAAGCTGGCCTTCGATCAGCCGGGCACCTGGAGCCAGAAGTACAACCTGGTCTGGGACCGCGTGCTCGGGCTGCATCTGTTTTCGCCCGAGATCGTCAATACCGAGCTGGCCTTCTACATGAAGCACCAGAACGCCTTTGGCCTGCCACTCGACAACCGCAAAACCTATACCAAGCTCGACTGGATCGTCTGGACCGCAACCCTGAGCAGCAAGCAGAGCGACTTCGTCGCGCTCACCGATCCGCTCCATAAATACATGACCGAATCGCCGACGCGCGTTCCGTTGAGCGACTGGTTCGAGACGACCGACGGCAGACAGGTCGGCTTTCAGGCCCGTTCCGTTGTGGGCGGCGTCTACATCAAGATGCTGGCCGATCCGCAGATGTGGTCTAAGTGGGCAGGGAAGGCGAGGTAGCTACCCCTCCCCTCATTTTGTACGAAGATCTTTTAGTTTCAATCGTTTACAGTGCGCATTCTATACGGGGATCCTTTGTTTTCAGCAGTTTACGGATGCAAGTAAAAAGGCATGGCCCGTGAGCCATGCCTTTCTGTGCTTCCACGGTAATTATAACAGGCTTGCAGGTAATTTCGAATGGAAGGTCAGCACTTCATGTTACTGATATTATTTAGCTTATCTATTGAATTGCTAAAAGGACTTGACAAGGATTTTTCTCGTCTGCGCAAAGCAAGTGGGTATGGCAAAGTTTGCCAATGAGGTATAACATTTCTTCAGGAGCATGGAATATGCCTACCCGCAACGTCAGCCTGACAGATGAACTCGATAAGTATGTCGAAGCGAGCATCAGGAGCGGCCAATACGCGAATGCCAGCGATGTCATCCGGGCGGCGATTCGCGCACTGCGCCAATCAGAGGAAGAGGACAAAGCAAAAGTCGAGTCTCTACGCGCAGCGATTCAGGAAGGGTTTGACAGCGGGATTTATGAGGGCGATCCATGGGAGCGCGTAGACGAGTTGATCCGTCAACACGCGTCGCAAGACCATAACGAAAGACGCAGTGCTTGAGCGCATACCGTCTATCGAACAAGGCCTTAGAAGATCTGTTGGTCATCATCTCGTATACGCTCGACAGGTGGGGCATAGAGCAGGCGCAGAAGTATCGCGACGCTTTTTATGAGGGCTGTGAGCTCATCGGCAAAACTCCGGGGATAGGACGGACATGCGATCCGTTAGGGCGTGGTTTACGCCGCCTGGAGCAGGGAAGGCACATCGTTTTCTACAGGCTTGTGGGCGACAAAGTCGTTATCAGCCGGATTCTCCATCAGAGAGTACTTCCATTGCGCGAGTATTTCATCGATGGCTGATATTCCATCGTTAACTTCGGGACTCAGCTTGAGTTGAATGATCCCATGTCTCTGCGAGACATGGAGCACCCGGCACCCGGCGAAAGGATCGGGCACCCGCGCAGCATGGGCGGGCCTTAGCCCATGATCATGAGGCGTAGACCTAAAACATCCAAATTGCAGGCAGCGCGTGAGTGCACTAACACACTTGACATAAGTCGGCCACACTACTCAAATGGCGAAGATTGCGACGACTGCGCACCAAACGAGGCCCCACAAGCAGTTAGGAGGGATGCATTATGAGGATTAAGACTGGCTCTTCGTGTGTAAGCCTGCTGCTCGCCGGCGCATTCGTCACTGCTGGCCACGCGGCACAGGATCCGGCTCAAGCGACGCCGGTCGCGGCCGCCAATCACACGACGCGCCTCATTCTGCTCGGCACGGCAGCCGGCCCGATTCCACGCGCGTTACGGTCCCAGCCTGCCAATCTGTTGATTGTCGATGGAAGACCATACCTCATCGACGCCGGCAACGGCGTCGCACGACAACTGGTCATGGCTGGCTTCGAGCCCGCCGACGTGCGTTACATCTTCATCACGCACCACCACATCGACCACAATGCGGACCTCGGAGCCCTCATCTCGTTCGACTGGGCCGAGGACTATCAGCGCAATGCTGCCTCCGCCCCGCCGGTGCAGATCTACGGTCCCCCATCTACAACCTTCCTGGTGCAAGCTGCGCTCGACTATCTTAGCGTCGCGGAGCGTATCTTCAGCGCGGGAATGCCGATATTTCCGGCAAAAGGCCGGTTCCAGGCCCATGACATCGACCATGACGGCCTGGTCTATACCGACGACCGCGTCCGGGTGACGGCGACCGAGAATACGCATTTTCATAAGCCGTCCTCCTCCCCCACCTACGGCAAGGACAGGTCCTACTCCTATCGCTTCGACACGCCAGACCGGTCGGTCGTCTTCACGGGCGACACTGGCCCAAGCGAGGCTGTGACCAAGCTGGCCGAAGGTGCGGATGTCCTGGTGACCGAGATCGAAGACATCGAGACCATGATGAAGACCTTCACTGGTAAGATGACGAAGCCACAGGCGGACGCCTTCCGCGCTCACCTCGAGCTGGAACATCTGACGCCAGAAGCGGTCGGCAAGATGGCCGCAGCGGCCCACGTCAAGTCTGTCGTACTGACCCATTTCACTCCCGACGAAGACGTTCCAACAGACGCAAGCAGCTTCACGAAGGGTATCCGGAAGTACTACGACGGACCGGTCATAGCTGGGCGCGACCTATTCGAGTATTGAGAGCACTGGTTGCCGCGACAACCCCTCCAAGGCAACTCAAGGCCGAGATCATGGCGGCCCTCAAAAGCTCGTTGACTCGCCCTGCATTACGGCAATCTCGTCACATATCTGCGCATCAAAGGCTTCGTGCCGTCCGTGGGATGGTTTTGATGGTGTAGCGGCGAGTCTTCTTTCAAGATCGGGAAGGCAAATAAAACCCCACTCAAGCCAATATCAGGCTTGAATGGGGCACCCGCTCAAGATGCAGAGCATGACCTAGCGGTTCTGAATCCTGGCGGCAATCCCTTTACTCCCATCTCTCGCATGATCTCCACGCCTCCCAATGGCGAGACATTTATCGAAAATAGGCATCCAGGGACCCTATGCCCTCGCACATTTAGGTTGCGAAGTGGCGATCATATCTTCACGATCGGACATCCTATGAGGGATTTTCGGGAGGTTACTACTCATGTGATTATTGCTTCATTGGAGCCAGTAGAGGAAGACGTTTCAGGTGCCTTGCGAGGGACCTATCTCGTCAATATGCTAATAAATCATGGAAATAGTGGCCGGTATTTACTGATAGTGGCTGTGTTATCGGTGTAGCGGATTCAATCGAGCTGCGCGCAATCGAAGCAGTTGGGTCAGACAGAAAAATAGTCCCTTACTCTCCAGCCCTTCCTGTCACGGCACCTGATGGAAAGCCTATGACTGGGGCAGACGGAAAGCCATTACCGGTGAGACTTGAATACAGTGCAGGACTCGGGAGCCTAATCCCACAACAATATGTCGCTGAATTGTTGGATTTTGCGGGAGCACACAGTATCCACACTGGTGAACCTCCTCATTCTGCGCCTCCGAAAAAGCCTTATGAACCTTTAAGTGATCTTGAGGTGGACGATCTATGTATCTGGACTGCACCACTCAAGCCAAAATCAGGCTTGAGTGGTGCATCGGCACCCGGCATCCAGCTAGCTAGGGCAAACTCTTGTATGTTCCTGGCAACAGGTTCTTGCAATTTACAACACTAGCGTTTGCAATGTTCAGCGTCCCGGCAATTTGTGAGCTGGAATCGCAGAACAGATCGGTTCCATTTGAGCCGATAACTGTCAACGGATTGCTCGGGTCCGCGGTGGCAGTGGAGAGGTTCACGACGACTAACCCTCCATGAGCACTACCTGTAATACTGGAGCCACCGAGTTCCGCGTGGGAGTTATTGCTCACGACGACGCCCTGATTCTGACTGCCGGAGACAACCAGGTCAGAGCCTGCGTTGAGAGTCGATCCGTTGTTAACTAAAACTCCTCCCGTATCGCCTCCTCCCGGTTGACCAGCGTTCGTTATGAGAAGTCTGGCGCTCTCCACGTTGAGCGATGAGCCATCAGTCACAATCGCGCCGTTAGAGTTTGTGCCCGATGGGTTGTCAATGATGACGTCAACACTAGAGGCCGAAGAGTCAAAATTAACCAAGTCAACGCTCCCGCTCGCGTTAATGTTTATCCCCTGTTGCATGTCACGAATCGTAATTCCCTGCATGGTGACGTGGCCCGAACTGACCAAAAGGCCGGCATTGAAGTTGCCGTTCGCCGGTCGATGCAGCAGGCCGTTCACGATGTGAACGTCGGATTTATCGAAAGCTGAAACAGCGGCAAATCCGGATGTCAGGTTAACCTTCATCCGCACAAGCCACACCTGGCTCGCCTCATAGACCCAAACTCCCCAGGACCCGTCCGCAGTTATGTCGCTGAGCAGAACATCTGTGCTGCCACCTCCAATTCCGATGCTCGAAGTAACGGTCGGCTGCGAGTGGACGGCGAATCCAGAAAAGGTAATACTTCGTGAAGCCTTCACAGATAATACGAAGGAGGGACTGGTTGGCGGTTGTGTGGCTGGTTGCTGAATGGTGGCGCCGTTCACGCCTTTCAGCGTCAACCCGGTGAATCCGTCCACAAGAACGTATTCCGTGCAGGTTCCAGTGAATGTCACGGTTGCTGGTATGAATTTTTCCATCTTGGCAAGCGTGCGGTTCAGCGATTGC
>NZ_DASQIX010000109.1:0-31566 GCF_035631355.1 Alloacidobacterium sp. | reverse complement strand
GCGCCAAGCTCTTTTGCGATGTGAATATCGTGCTGCATCGACGCGAATTCCGAGTCGGTATAAAGAAAATCGCCGCCACGTGGACGAATCATCACATTGATGGCGATCTTTGCATTTTCACGCGCGGCGCGAATGGTTCCGGCGCTTGGCGTTGTTCCGCCTTCCAGCAGGTTGGCGCAAAGCTCTACGCGCTCGGCACCTGCGCGATCAGCGGCGATCACGGAATCAACCGATTCGAGGCAAATTTCGAGTGTGACGGGATTTTTCATAAAGTTGGGCAGATCTTTCCCTTATTTTGCCTGAGCAAATGACACGTAGTCGCGTCCGAAATATAGGCGATAGTGGTCGCCGTCCGCATCGAGTTGCAATGGCGTGGGGCGCTTCAATACCGCATCGTGAGTGACTGGCGCTGTGAACAGATCGTGGGCCGCAATGTCCATCACGATGAAATGGTCTTTCACGATGCCGACGCCGTAAGCGCCCGGCTTCAAAGTTTTCCCGCTGAAATCCAGCGGGACCTCGGTGATGAAGTAAGCCTGATACTTCTGCTGAATGCCGCTGGAGTATCCGGAATTATCTACCAGCGCGGTAAGCACGAACATGTCATTCGCAAAGTGGATGCCGGCGGAGTTGCGCCCCTGTATCGTAGCTGACTGACCGCGGAAGAATACGGCGTCTGGCAGTATTTTCGCTGCTTCGGCAGCATGAAGAATTGTGGGCGC
Source organism: Alloacidobacterium sp. (assembly GCF_035631355.1). Taxonomy (NCBI): domain Bacteria; kingdom Pseudomonadati; phylum Acidobacteriota; class Terriglobia; order Terriglobales; family Acidobacteriaceae; genus Alloacidobacterium; species Alloacidobacterium sp. The sequence goes on along the minus strand of NZ_DASQIX010000109.1, from coordinate 30,844 downwards.
CGACTGGGCAAAAATCGGCGTTAACGCGAACAGCGTAGTCGCCCGGAGAATTGCTAGCGTAGAAAGCCGTCGAGAGTGTTTCATTCCTCGTTGAGTATAACCCTGCGATGCGCGGCCACTAGCGTTTGCGCGGCATCCGTTTCGGATTCGGCGGGCATGTCGATTCGCGGATGATGAGCTCTGGAACAATCGCGATGTGCTCCGGATAGTCCTTTTTCCCCTGAATGCGCTGCAGGAGAATACGCGCCGCGTGCGTTCCCATGCTGTGCAGAGGCTGACGGATCGTCGTCAGGCTGGGATTATGGTATGCCGCGCCCTGAATGTCGTCGAAGCCGAAGATGGATACGTCTTCCGGCACGCGCAATCCTTGGTCGCGGAAGGCGCGGATCGCGCCGATGGCGGCAATGTCGTTGAAAGAAACCAGCGCGGTAAATGGCCTGTTCTGCGCCAGCAACCGTTGCACCACCGGATAGCCGAGTTCGGGTGATGAGACATTTACCTCAAGCTGAATGGTCAGCTCCGGATGCACTTCAAGCCGCAGCTTTTTGGCTACAGACATGAAACTGTTCCAGCGGTCCTCGGAATCCGAGCTGAACGGCTGTCCACGCATAAAGGCGATCTGCCGGTGTCCGAGTTGATAGAGGTGATTCAGCGCCAGCTCCGCTGCCCGCTTGTGGTCGAGAGTGATGCTGGTTACGCCTTCAATCTTTTTGTGTCCGGCTACGGCAACTACAGGCAATGGCAGGCTGTGCTGCAAGGCGGTGTCGATGGCGATGAATCCCTCGACGGAGCGGTCCATCAACAGGCGTGGATATTCCTCGATCAGGTCTGCCTTGCGGCGATGGCTCGCCGTCAGATAGAAGTAACCCTCTTCAAGCAGCACCTCTTCAATGCCGTCCATCACCAGAACGGAATAGCCGTCGCTTAACTCCGGCACAAGCACGCCGATGGAGAAAGACTGTCTCCGGCGCAGAGAACGCGCATAAAAGCTGGGCCGGTAATCGAATTTCTTCGCAGCGGCGAGCACGCGGTCGCGCGTCTCCTGCGGGATGGAGCGCACTCCCGGCGCATTGTTCAGCACTAAGGAGATGGTGGCGGGTGAAAGGTCGAGGTAATCTCCCAGAGTTCTCAGACTGATAGGCCGGCCCGGAAGAAACTCACTCTTAGTTTCCGTGGCCGCAGACTTGCGTTTTGGCATACAAGTCTTTGTAGATGTTCAGGATGAATTATTCAATAGCGAAGGGGCTTGCTAATCAGGCCTCTTCGCGGATGGAACGAAGCGCCGGGTACAGCCGCCGGAAGATTTTGTATCCATCCGCGTAGCTTTTAACTGCCGCTGGATCCGGCGCAATCTGCTCGGCTACCTGGATGGCCGATGCGCATGCCGCATCCGTATCGGGCCATGCGCCCGCGCCTACTCCGGCGAGGAGGGCCGCGCCGAAGGCTGCTCCCTCTTCTGCCACCAGAACGTCCGAGACATAGCCATAGATGTCGGCCTGGATCGACCGCCAGAGCGGCCCGCGCGCGCCGCCGCCGCCGAGGCGCACGCCTGTTACCGGAATGCCCAGTTCGACGAACAGAGTGAATGTATCTTTCAGCGAATAGGCGACGCCTTCGAGGACAGCGCGCACCAGATGTCCGCGCGTATGCGATGCGGTGATGCCGTAAAACGCCGCTGTCGCCTGCGAATCGAGATGCGGCGTGCGCTCGCCGAGCAGATATGGCGCCCACACGAGGCCGTCGCTGCCTGCCGGAACCTTTGCGGCTTCGGCGGTGAGCGCGTCGTAATCCGTGCCGGGAGCGATGACGTCGCGCAGCCAGCGCAACGATAGACCTGCAGCCTGGGTCACGCCCATCACATGCCAGCGTCCGGGAACAGCATGGCAGAAGGTGTGCAGGCGTCCAAGGGGATCCTTTGTTGGCTCTGCTGTCGCGGCGAAGACGACGCCCGAGGTGCCGATAGTTGCCGACACCGATCCAGGCTGCAGAATGCCCATGCCGACTGCGCCCGCTCCCTGATCGCCCGCGCCCGCGACGACTGGCGTTTCGGTCTTCAGGCCGGTGGCTGCTGATGCTTCAGCGGAGATGTGGGCGCAGACCTCAGGCGATTCGAAAAGCTGCGGCAGCCACGCTTCGTCTATTCCGGCAATGCGCGCTACTTCCGACGACCAGCGACGGTGGGTCACGTCAAGCAGTAGTGTGCCGGATGCCTCTTGCACATCCATGGCGTATGTGCCTGTGAGACGGTAGCGCACATAGTCTTTTGGGCAGAGAACGTGGGCGATGCGGGCGAAGACTTCCGGTTCGTTGTCACGCACCCAAAGCAGCTTGGTGAGAGTGAAATTTGGCAGGGCAGGGTTGCAGGTCAACTCGATGAGGCGCTCGCGTCCGATGTGCTCATGCAGCCAGTCACATTGAGCGTCGGTCCGCTGGTCGCACCAGATCAGCGATGGCCGCAGCACGCGTCCTTCGGTGTCGAGCATGACTGCGCCGTGCATTTGCCCGGTCAACCCGATCGCTCCGATGCCTGAAGGCGCTGTGCCGCTGATTGCCAGCACTTCGCGAATTGCTGCTTGCGCCGCGCGCCACCAGTCTTCCGGGTCCTGCTCGGCCCATCCTGGATGCGGGCTGCGGAAAGACGCATGTTCGCTTGCCGCCGATGCGACGACCTGTCCCTGATCGTTAATCAGCACCGCGCGAGTGCCGCCCGTGCCTACATCCATGCCAAGAAGATTCACTGAAAGTCCTTAACTAAAGCGAATTAGTCAATGCAATCTCAATGTATCAGGCTCTCAGGCTCGGGCTGTAATTATTCCGCTCGCAATGCCGTCAATGGATCCACGCTTGCAGCTCGCCGCGCTGGAAGCATACTGGCCGCAAGCGCGACGATTGCTACTCCTAACGCAGCTCCTGTGAAGCTCAGCGCGTCATAAGGCGCGACCCCATAAAGAGCCGAAGTCAACGCCCGCGCTACCAGTATCGCGAGAGGAATGCCAACCACAATGCCGGCAGCGGTAAGAAACAGGCTGTCGCGCAACACCATCCACACCACCTGTCGGCGCTGTGCGCCTACGGCCATGCGCACACCGATTTCAACCGTGCGATTGTTCACGCGGTATGCCAGAGTGCCATACAGCCCAGTGGCAACCAGCACCACCGCAAGCAATCCAAAGAATCCGGCAAGTCGAGCAAACATCAACTGCCGTGAGATGGTCTCTTCGTACTGCGCCTGTTGCGTCATTGGTTTCAGCAGAGGCAGGTTCGGATCCATCTGCTGCACAGCCTTGCGCACATCAGGCAGAATCGCCAGCGGCTCTCCGCGAACACGCAACTCAAAGTGCATCTCGCCCAGCTCGGGGATTTGTTCATACATGACCCAGGCCATCGGAATGGGAGCCTCATCGATGCTCCGGTATTTGTGGTCTTTGACCACGCCCACGATGGTGAACTGGTCCTTCGGCTCTTTTCCGCCGATGGTATGGCCAAGGGGGTTCTGGTTCGGGAGGAAGCGCTTGGCAAGAAGTTCATTAATCACGGCGACATGCGGTGCGTTGGCCGTGTCCATCGCTGTGAACTCTCGTCCAGCAAGAACCGGCACACCCAGCGTATGAAAGAAGTCAGGTCCCACAACATTGTTTCGAACTGTTCCCTGATCGCCATCGGAATTTGGCGGCTTGTGGCCATCTACTAACATGGAATCGTTGTTTGACCAGCCGGAACCGATGCGTTCCTCCATAAGAGTTACCGATTCCACACCTGGCAATACGCGCAGCTTATCTGTCAACTGGTGATAGAAGAGGACTTTTTCTGCTACTGTTGGAACGCTCTGCGGATTGACTCCGAAGACCAGCAGGCCTTCTGTCCGGATGCCGAGAGGAATGTTCTGAAGGTTGCGCAGCGTCCGCAGTAGCAATCCTCCACCAACAAGCAAGACAAGGCACAGAGACATCTGCAGAGCAACAATGATTCTGCCTGTGCGAGATTTCCCGGCATCCGCATTCGAGGTTGCAGAAGATGTCTTCAGTGCTAATCCCGGGCCGCTGGCCAAGGCAACACGCAGTGGGGCCAATCCAAAAACCAGAGCGGCACTCACCAGAACGCCCAGCGTGAAGAGCAGCACAGTCTTATCCGGAGCGAAGCTGGTCTCAATCTGCGACCATGCAGCCAGTGAGTGCGAGGCCGCCTGCGCAAAAAACCATGCCAGCGCTCCACCTACTGAAACCAGAAGCAGGCTCTCCGTCAATAGTTGGCGGAACAGTTCCTTGCGGCCCGCTCCCAGCGCCAGCCGCAGGCTGAATTCCCGCTGACGTGTGGCATTGCGCGCCATCAGCAGCATGGCCACATTGCTCAGAGCGATCAGGAGCACCAGCCCAACCATGGCCATCAGAGTCTTGAGTGGCTTGCCATAATCTTCCTCATAGCCGGGAAAACTTTTTGCGTCCTGGAAACTGAGCACCGGCGGCTTTTCACCCGTCTCGGGGGAGCCAATGCCGATATATGCAGCTCGCTGAAAGACAGGCTGCAGCTGGGCAATTGCCTGCGATTTGGAAACGCCGGGAGCCAATCGCCCAAGCAGTCGCAGGAACCACCAGTTCGGTCGTTCCATGTAACTGTTTTCCTTATATACATTGCCCCAGGGAGTCAGTTCCGGACGGGTTTGCATCGGAATCCAGAAATCTATGGAATCACCGGGATCTGTGCCTTCAAAACCCTCGGCGGTGACGCCGGCAATCGTGAATGGAACGCCTTTGACGAAGAGCGTCTGTCCCAGAATGTCAGGATTACGCGCAAATCGCCGCGTCCAGTAGCTGTAGCTGATCACCGCAATCGATGCATGCCTGCTTTCATCCTCTGGGGTGAAGCCGTTGCCGCGCGCAAGTTTTACCCCAAGTCCGCTGAAGTAGTTGCCGCTCACCATATCGCCTTCAGCCTCTTCCGGAGTATTGCCATAGCGCACCGCAACTTTTCCCACAGCCAACGGCACATACGCCATCACTTGCGAGAGAGCAGTTTTCTGCTGGCGCAGCGTGTCATAAACCGGATAGGAAAACGAAGTGTTCCAGTCGCCCGTGTTGTTGCCCTTGTGTGGAGCGCCCGAAGTATTGAGATAGACGATGCGGTCCGGATCGGCCCCAGGCAGCGATTTCAGCAGCACCGCGTTCATCACGCTGAACACGGCTGTGTTTGCGCCGACGCCAAGCGCCAGCGTCAATATGCAGACAGTGGTGAATCCAGGCGTCTTTCGCAATTGGCGAATCGCGTATCGCAGGTCATTCAAAAATGTAGCCATTCACCTACCTCTTCAAATTTGGGTGCTCCATCCTGTGCCGAGGCGAAGGATGGGTTACAAATTTACTCAGCCCGCAGGGCCGCAAGCGGATCAACATTTGCCGCGCGTTGGGCAGGCAACAGGCTGGCGGCGACGGCCACCATAGTCACGCCAATTACGGCAAAGGCGTAGATAAGGATGTCGAAGGGTTTCACGCCGAAGAGAGAGGCGGTGAGGGCCTTGCCCACGAGCGCGGCCAGTGGGATACCGACAACTACACCAGCAACAGTGAGGAGCAGGCTATCGCGCAGCACCATCCAGACGACCTGCCCGCGACGCGCGCCTACTGCCATGCGTACGCCGATCTCAACCGTGCGATTGTTCACGCGATACGCCAATGTGCCATAGAGTCCCGTCGCAACCAGGACTACAGCCAACAAGCCGAAGAAACCCGCCAGCCGCGCGAACATCAACTGCCGCGAGATGGTCGTCTCATACTGCGCGCGCTGCGTCATCGGCTCGATCAGCGGCAGGTTCGGGTCCATCTGCTGCAAGACTTTGCGCGCGGCGGGAAGAATGGATAGAGGCTCGCCGTGGACGCGCAGTTCGACATTCATCCTGCCGACCGGCGGGCCTTGCGCATACGAGACCCAGGCCATTGGAATCGGTTCTTCATCAATGCTGCGGTACTTATGGTTCTTCACCACGCCGACGACGGTGAACTGAAATTTTCCATCATCGGAGCCAATGCGATGTCCAAGGGGGTTCTGGTTGGGTAGAAAACGTTGCGCGAAGAGTTGATTGATGATGGCGACCGGCGGCGAGGCAGACGTATCGGAGTCAATAAAGTCGCGGCCTTCGAGGATCGGCACGCCAAGCGTATGGAAGAAATCCGATCCCACGATATTGTTGCGGACGGTCCGCGATCCACCGTTGGGCACATCGGGCAGCTTGCCATCCACGGTCATGGCGAAATTATCCGACCCCCAGGAGCCAAGGCGTTCCTCCACGATGGTCGCGGATTCAACGCCGGGCAGCGCGCGCAGCCTGCCTATCAGCGTTTGATAGAACCGTATTGCCTCAGTCGTTGAGTGCGTATTCGGATTTACGCCGAAAACGACCAGGCCATCGACGCGCATACCCAGCGGGAGGTTTTCAAGATTGCGCAGCGTGCTGACCAGCAGGCCCGCACCGACGAGCAGCACGACGCACAACGCCATTTGCAAGGAGACAATCAGCTTGCCCATGCGCGTTTTGCCTGCGTCTGTGCTTGCCGTTGCAGAAGATGTTTTTAACACCAGTCCCGGCCCGGATGAGAGAGCCGCCCGCAGAGGAGCAAGCCCAAACAAGAGCGCGGCCAGAATGAGAATGCTCAACGTAAAGAAGAGAACGGTGCGATCAGGCGCGAGACTCGACTCGATCTGCGCCCATGCGCCGAGAGCTTTTGTGGCCGCGACAGCAAAGAACCAGGCGAGTGCGCCGCCGATGGTAACCAGCAACATGCTTTCAGTCAGCAGTTGCCGAAACAGCTCTTTGCGGCGAGCGCCAAGCGCCAGACGCAGCGAAAATTCGCGCTGGCGGGTGGCATTGCGCGCCAGCAGAAGCATGACCACGTTGCTCAGTGCGATCAGTAGCACAAAGCCGACCATCGCCATGAGCATTCCGAGCGGCCTGCCATACATGCTGTCATATCCGGAAAAGTTTTTTGCATCTTCAAAGCTGAGGACAGGACGTTTTTCTCCCGGTTCGGGGCCTCCAAGGCCAACGTATGCCGCCGATTGAAAAACCGGCTGCAGCTGCGCTGCTGCCTGCGCTCTGGTTACGCCGGGAGCAAGCCGTCCCAGCAGGCGGATGCACCACCATGTCGAGTTCGCGATGAAGGTCTTGCCGTCTTCGGGAGGGTTGCCCAAAGCATTTAGTTCGCTGCGGGTTTGGAGGGGAATCCAGAAGTCGGTGGAATCGCCGGCTTCTACGCCCTCAAAACCTTCCGCCGCAATGCCGACAATGGTGATGGGCACTGCGTTCACATACAGTGTTTTTCCCAGCATGTCAGGATTGCGGGAAAAGCGGCGTGTCCAGTAGTTGTAGCTGATGACCGCGACGGGAGCGCGAGCAGCCTCATCCTGCTCCGTAAAGCCGTGACCACGCACCAACTGCACACCCAAACCGGAAAAGAAATTGCCGCTTACCATCTCGCCTTCCGCCTCTTCTGGTTCCGCTCCATAGCGAACGGCGACCTTGCCGGTAGAAAGTGGTACATAGGCCATGACTGCGCTCAGAGCACCTGTCTGGTGACGAAGCGCGTCATATACCGGGTAGGAGAATGTCGCATTCGAATCGACGGTGCCGGTCCGGCGCGGAGCATTGGAAGTGCGCAGGTCCACGACCTGCTGCGGATCAGCCACCTGCAGCGATTTCAGCAGCACCGCATTCATTACGCTGAAAACAGCGGTATTCGCGCCGATTCCCAGCGCCAGCGTGAGCACGCAGACCATTGCGAATCCGGGGGTTTTTCGCAACTGGCGAATTGCATAGCGCAGGTCGTTCAGCAGGCTGGTCATGAGGTATGTTAGAGGCAGGTTTTACGCCAAACCGCGCGGTCTTTAAGTTCTTGAAAAATCAAGATGCTTCGTGCTGCGGCGGTCTTGATGCTGTCCGGAACCGGATGCGAGCGTCCGCTTCCGGACAGCTTAGGCTCATGGCATTTTCAATCCGAGCGCATTCACAATCGCCGGATCGGGCACGGCTTTGCCGTCTTTCTTGGACACAACGCCGAAATTTTCCTGGTAGTCCCACATCGCCCAGCCAATGTGGTGCTTCTCGAAACCCACGCGCATGTCATGCACCCATTGCGCGCGCATTTCAGGCTTGACGTAGTCGCGCAGTGCGCCGAATTCGCCGCAATACACCGGCGCATGGTGCAGATCAGACCACTTCTCGGCGAATGCAAGCGTTGCGTCAATGCGCGAGGCGTCCCAGCGGTCAAGGCCGTATTGCTCCACCCAGTATTGGCTGGCAAGCGTCGGTTCCTGGGCCACATTTGGCTGAACCGCTTCGGGTGTCGAGGGGTAGGGAACAGCGCGCAGAGGCAGTACCTGTGGACTGGTCCAGGTCGCCCCCTGATGCGTGAATGGGAACGGCTCGTAATCATGAAAGGTGTAGATGATATTCGGCAACGCAATCGGCTCCAGCATCATCAGGTCTCCAAGCCCGGACCAGTGCGCGCCCGCTGCAATGATGGTGTGATTGGGCGCGACCTGGCGAATCTGCTCGGCCACAAAGCTCTCAATACCCTGCCAGCGGTAGGGATCGTCCTGCTCGGGTTCATTCATGATCTCGAAGAAGACCATGTCGGGATCTGTCGAGGAAAAATGCTTTGCCAGAGCGCGCCACAATCCGGCAAAGTGGTCTACGCTTTCAGTTCCCTTGAATAATTGGGCCTTATAGCTGCTCTCCGGATGAATGTCGATGATGACAGCGAGATGCTGTTCGAGCATGTTTTTCACCACGTGGTCCAGCTCGGTCACGAACGGCGTTGTGCCTTCCGGATTACGCAGCCAGGACAGTAGCGGTTCGGGGTCGATGCTCAGACGCACATGGTCGAATCCCATCTGATGGATGAGAGCAATATCGTCGGCAGTAGTAAAGCTGCGCAGACGCTCCACAGAATAGTTGCCGGGCGACTGCGCGAACCACATGCTTGCGTTGATTCCGCGCTGCAGGTGCTGCGCTCTCTTGAAGGCAAGTGAATCATCGGAGGATTGCGCCAGGGCGGAAATAGTGAAAAGTATGGCAAAGGATAACGTTATCAATACGCGGGTGGGGGGGCTTTTCATCGAAGAATATTTTCTCCTTTTCGGGGTCCAAGAATGGAAGTGTTACTGGACGGCAAAAGGGATCATGTCGCCCTCGCATGGCAGAATATAGTTGAGGCGCAATGAGCATCAAGACACTGAACAGTCGCGAAATCTATCGCAACCCATGGCTTCGCCTTCGCGAAGATGAGATTGAGCGCAGCAACGGCACTCGCGGGCTATACAGCGTTGTCGATAAGGACGACTGCGCCATCATCATTCCGATCGAGGGCGACCGCATCTTCCTCGTTGAGCAGTTTCGCTACACGATCCAGCAGCGCAGCCTCGAACTGCCGCAGGGAGGCTGGGAGACGGCTGACGTCGATCCGGAAGAGCTTGCGCGCGGCGAGTTGCGCGAGGAGACGGGTTTTGCAGCGTCAACCATGACGAACCTTGGCATGATGTACGTCGCCTATGGATTCGCCAACCAGAAGCAGTATGTCTTTCTGGCCTCGGGGCTTACTCATGTGGGAACGGACTTCGACGCGGAAGAGCACGACCTGACTTTGCACTCGTTTACCATCGCCGAATTTGAACAGATGCTGCTCGACGGAACGATTCGCGACACCTGCACGCTGGCCGCTTGGGGGCTTTACAAAGTGTGGAAAGAAAAACCGGACCCGGCATAGCCAGGTCCGGCTCTGAAGACAGTTCGTTACCAGACCTTCGTTTCCTGAGGCATGGCGCGCTGCTCGGAGCCGCCATTTTCCAGCCAGTGATAGATTTCGCGCACGGTCCGTTGGATCGCGGCCCACTCCCCGTCTACCCTGCCCATTCTCTGTTCAAGAAAGTCGCGCGAAAGGTCCATGTGAGGGTCATGAGATCTGGCCGGCCGCTCTAAATGGGCGAGCACCATTTTCTGCTGCTGCTGGAACCAGTCTTCCACTTCCTTGCCTGTCGATTCGATGCGTTGCCAACTCGCATTCAGCGCGTATAGCTGATCGCGGAATGTAGTTCCGGGAGCGCTCGGCCGCTCCGGAGAAGAAGGCGGCGCTGCCATCGGCTGATACGCTGCCGGTTGCCCCATTGGCTGGGGTGCGGCCATAGGTTGAGGCGTGTACTGCTGCGACATCATCGGTTCTGGTGGCGCCTGATGCGCGGCAAAAGGCTGCGGCGCGAAAGGCGGCGCTGCCTCAGGCTGTGATTGCGGAGTGGATGCTGGTGGCTGCGAATTCGTGCTCAAAACATCTACGTTGTTATTGTTATCCATTACGATTGCCTCATTTGCGATTGCTTCGGTGCTTAACTCGATTGGTTCAGGAAGTGGTGTCTCCAACATCGCTGTTGGCTGATTCACAGGCGGCGTCTCAGTGAACGATGCAGCGATGATGCTTTCTACAGGGGGCGTTACCGCAGGAACTTCAACCACGGTGCTTTCTATCGGCATAGCGATATGAGCTTCAACCGCGACGATTTCCTTCATTTCGGCGATAAGAGGAGCGGCTACAGGGGCCAATGGCGGAGGAGTGTAATCCTCCAGGCCGAGTATGGTCCGCGAAATATGCGAGCTGGAAATCGAGTCGTCATCCTCGTAACGCTTCGTTTTGGGTTTCGGTTTGTTCCAGTGGAACCACAGAATGGCCGGCACAGAAAATGCCACGCCTATGCCAAACACATCCGCCATCGTTCCCGCCATTGCGAATCTTCGTGCCATTGCGCTGTGTGTCCCCCATCGATATAAGATGGCGCTGCAAACCAGCAGCGCTTCAAAGCTGACCATCCAGATCACATCGTGATGGTCCCATTCTGAATCGTGTTGCCGTTTTTCTGCGATGACCCACAAGAGACCTGCGAATCCCAGGGCGGCAAATACTCCCACATACAAACCGGACGTGTGCATCTGCGCGCGGAACTCGTGGAAAATTGAAAGCAGATAGTGCGAGAAATGCCTAGGACCAATGTCGGGAGCTAGAGGAATGCCAAGAAAACGACAGAGCAAAAGAGACATCCCAGCGCTTCCCGCCCACAGGGACAAACAGCACGCTGTCAACGACGCGAGTCTCTTGTTCATTCGTGAGGCAGAATCTCCCCGACCTCTGTTTCTGCGTGAATATGCCCGAATCTTATCCAGTCCCAACGCAAAAAAGGCAAAATTGTTGAAACGAGCTTAATCTTTGGGCACCAATTAGTTAACAGCGTGGGAAATGCTTAGTAGCGTATCGAACAGAGTAATTGCAGACTGTTCGGGGCGGTAAAAAATCGCCCATGTGAAATGCGGTTCACAACTCCCGGTTCTTCGAGGAGCCGTTATGAGCAAGTCATCGCCCTCGCCTCGCGCCAGCTACTGGCTTGTGCTGGCCATGTTCTGCATGCTGGCCGTTCCGGCGGCCATCACGCTGCACACGGTTCATACCTCCACGCAGAATCCCACGCCGCATGGATATACGGTAAGTCTACTCCTCTTCATCATTCCCATCATTGTCATCGCGGGCTGGTTTATTCCGCGAGAGGGAATCCAGGTATCGCGAAAAGCCTTCTGGTGGACCATCGCTCTGCTCTTTCCGCTCGGCGCTGCGCTCGATTTCTTCTTCGCGCAATACTTCTTCTATTTTCCGAACGCGCAGGCCACGCTTGGCGTGAAAGCGCCAGCGCTGGGCGGTGGCGTGCCGCTGGAGGAGTACATTTTTTACCTCACCGGCTTTCTCGCCGTGCTGCTGCTGTACATCTGGCTGGATGAATACTGGCTCGCGGCCTACTCCGTTCCAAATGACGACGCGGACAGAATCAACTTCGTGCGGCTTCTGCAATTTCATCCGGAGTCTGTGGTGCTCGCCATTTTCCTGATACTGGCGGCAATTCTCTACAAGCGAAACTTCGGCGGCCCCGGCTTTCCCGGCTACTTCACGTTTCTCGTGCTCGGGGCATTGCTGCCTTCATCGATGTTTCTGCCTACTGCCCGTCCGGTCATCAACTGGCGGGCGGTCAGCCTCGCTATGTTCATGATGGTGCTCGTTAGCCTGCTATGGGAGGTGACGCTGGCTCTTCCGTACGGCTGGTGGAACTTCCGCGATGGGCAGATGATCGGCATTCGCATCACTGCGTGGTCGCGGCTTCCCGTAGAAGAAGTATTTGTATGGGTGGCGGTTACATATGCGACGGTGATCGTCTATGAAATTTTCAGGCGCTGGAAGGCGTCCGGACGAAAGCTGCGCCATGCACTGATGGGCCGCTAGTCCTACGGATATATTCAGGATGATTCAGCCGCAAGGTCGCTGATCTCGCCAAGCGAAAATGTTTCTGCCGCGAAGGTGAATGTCCCGTTTTCTTTGATTTCGCGTGATGCGCGGATGAAGGCGGACAGGGCTGCGCGGCTCAGGGCCGATCCGAGGCTGATGCGGCGCACACCGAGCGCAGCGAGTTCTGCCACGCTGAGATGTGGCGCTCCTTTCAATGCTGCCAGTACGTTGACGGGCTTGCTGACGGCAGCGCAGACAGCCTTGATATCTTCAGCACGAGTAAGGCCGGGAGCATAAAGGACTTCAGCGCCGGCTTTCTCGAAGGCTTGCAATCGGCGAATTGTGTCTTCGAGATCGGGCCTCCCGTGGAGGTAATTTTCGGCGCGGGCCACAAACATGAATGGAAAGGGCAGGGCACAGGCTGCTTCGGCAGCGGCGGCAACGCGCTCGACGGCATGGGTGAAGTCGTAAATGGGATGCGCTAAGTCAGTCGAGGTGTCTTCAATGGAGCCTCCGACCAAACCTGCGGCGGCGGCGAGCCGGATGGTTTCTGCTGCGGCTTCAGGCGAGTGACCGTAACCATTTTCGAGGTCGGCGGCTACAGGAAGATGAGTGGCGTCAACGATGGTTTTCGCATTGGCAAGCGCTTCATCGCGAGAGACGCTGGCCGTTCCATCACGACGTCCCAATGTGATGGCGAGGCCGCCGCTCGTCGTCGAGAATGCTTCAAAGCCGATCGCGGTGAGAATGCGCGCTGTACCAGCGTCCCACGGATTGGCAACAATGAGCGGTTCGGGCTGGTAGTGAAGCGCGTGGAAGACGGCGGCTTTTTCGGCTTGCGTTGGCATGGGTCAAGTTTACCGCTCAATGATGACGCAGGCTGCAGAGATCTATGCCCGCAACCAGTGCTACTGCATAAAGTCCGGTGGACGTTCTGATACTGGCGCTCCGCGCTGTTTGTTAGGCCCTGGGCTTAGTTTGAAATCCAATTTTGTCGTGCCTTGGACTATATCTGATAGCGGAAGCCATGAAGTCGTGTTTTCTTTGCCATTAATCAATACTTGCTGCACATAGCGGCCGGTTCCGGTTGCGTGGATGGAGAGCGTGCGGCCATCTCCGAAATGGATGGTTGCCGAGGGAAACATGGGTGTGCCGAGGAGCATCCCGCCGATTCCTGGTATGCCGGGATAAAGGCCGAGCGCATTCCAGACATAGACACTGGAGGTCGCGCCGAGATCGTCGTTGCCGGGGATGCCGTCGGGCTTGATGCTGAAGGTCTGCTGCTCGATGCGAGTGACGACATCCTGCGTCTTCCATGGTTCTCCGGCAAAAACGTAGGCGTAAGGCGTTACGAAATCGGGCTCATTCGCCATGTTGAAGCAGGGTTCGCCCCAGCAAATGAGCTTCGAGAAAAATCTGTCCAGACGTGGCGTCGTTGCATTGTCACCGCCAATGCGCTGGATGAGTTCGGGGTAATCGAACGGAATCATGAAGGTGTACTGATAGGTATTTCCTTCTTCAAAGCCATCCTGATCTGTGGATTCAGGAGCATTGGGCCGCTTGGGCAATGATTTCTCGGCATCGAAGCCCTGGAGCCATGTGCCATTCGAGTTTTTGGGGCGAATCCAGCGGGTTTCAGGATCGAAGAGGTTCTTCCAGTTCTGCGACTGTTTCAAGAATTTATCGTAGCTGACCGTGTCACCCAGATTGCGGGCCAGTTGCGCGATGGCGAAGTCGGCATTTGCGTATTCTAGGGTGCGCGATGCGGCGATGTCGTCCTTGTCGGCGGGAGCATAGCCGAGTTTGAGGTAGTCGGCGAGAAATGGGCGCTCTTCATTGTTGTGCGGACCTTCGCCAGGCACGGAGGCGGCTTTGATCATGTACTGGAGCGCGGTTTTCGTGTCGAAGTTCCGCGCGCCAAAGGCATACGCGCTGGAGAGCAGGATGGAGGGCGAGTCGCCGCCCATCACATAGGTCACATCGTTGGCGGCGGGCCAGCGCGGCAGCCAGCCGCTCTGTTCGGCGTCATTGACGAGAGACTGCATCATGTCTCCGACTCGGGTCGGCACAAGCAGCGATTGCATCTGGATGGTGTTGCGGTAGATGTCCCAGTCAGAGAAGTTCGCATACTGTGCCTTCTGATTTGTGGATGCGAGCGAGCGGACTTTCCAGTCGAAGCCGGTGTAATCACCGTTGTCGTCGCTGAAGAGATTGGGTGCGAGCAGCATGTGGTAGACGCCGGTATAGAAAATCTTTCTCTGGTCAGGAGTGCCGCCACCTACTGAAATCTGGTTGAGCAGCTTTGTCCAGCTTTCACGCGCATTGGTGCGGACCTGGTCGAAGTTCCAGCCCGGAATTTCTTTGTTGAGGTTGGCGAGGGCGTTGGCTTCGCTGACATAGGAAATACCAATTTTGAGTTGGATCTGACCTTGGCTGCCGAAGTCGAGCCACGCGCCCGTATGCTTACCTGAGGCGTCGCGCTGTCCTTTCTGGACTGCGTCGCCGTTCCAGGTGGAGAACGCATGGAAGGGCTGCTCGAACTTTGCGGTGATGTAGAGGGTGTAGCGCGTAGGCGAGCCGCAGAATCCGCCTGAAGTAGTTGATCCGGAGACGGTGTTGTTGCCAACCACTTTGATCTGATTGCCATCGTGCTCGCGGCCTACGGGCGGGAGGTAGGAGATGTGAACATCCGAGTTGGCGCTGCCTCCTGAGTTGACAAGCAGCCGGGCTGCCTGCCCCTGCGGAAAGCGGATGCGCGCGATGCCTGCGCGGTCGGTCACGGTAAGCGCGATTTCAACTCCATTGGCCAGCGTCACAGAGTAGTAGCCGGGATGCGCTTCTTCGCGCGCATGGTCGAAGCTCTGCGCGTAGCTACCGAGAGCGGTTGCTGGTGAGGCTTTCAGCTCTTCTGTGATGGGCAGGATAGGTACATCGCCATAAAGAGGGCATCCGGCGCCGCTGAGATGCGTCATGCCGAAGCCGTAAATTTTGCTTTTATCGTAAAAGTACCAGCCGTTGTCACCGGTATCGGGACTCCACTGCACCATGCCGAAGGGAAGCGCCGCGCCGGGGAAGGTATTGCCGCCGCCAGAAGTTCCGATAAACGGATCGACGGCGTCATAAGCCGATTGGGCTTGCGGAAACGCAGTCGTTGAGGCTGTAAGTGTGAGTGATATTAAGAGCGCAATTCGCCGCAACTGCAACATGTCTTCTCCATTGGGCAGGAAATTCCTGACCAATGTAACAGAGATGGCAGGAGGTGTGGAATCGCAACCATTCCAGCAAATGCCGAGGGAATAACGCGATTATTGTTCTATCAGTTTGGAATTTGGCTGCTGCGGCTGACCCAGCTGATCCTGCGCTGGCGGAGCCTGTCCGTGTGGCGGAGCCGGCGGTTTGGGTCGGTTGGTTAACTTGAAGCCTTCGCGGATGACGTAGAAATTCTGCTGAGGCAGATCGGCTTCAAGAAGATGACCGTCGGGCGAATAAAAGAGTTCGATGGTTACAGCATTCTGGCTGCTGATCGCGGCGATTACGTATTTGACCGGCACAGACTGGCCGTTGAGATGGCCCTGCGTGTCGGGTTGCGGAGTAAATGTAACCGGGACGAGGAAGCCGTTTTCTTTAGGAATAAGCGCCCAGGAGTGCGATGGGGAGCGCATCGCGATCTTCGCAAACAACATGTAGCCGGCAGGGTCGAGATCGGTGAGCAGGGCTGTGTTCTGGTCGCGATCTACAGCGTTAGTCTGCTCTGTCCCGTTTGCAGAAATATGGAGATTAAACTGGCGGCCGGATGGATCGGATGCGGCATTGAAGCTGACCGCTTTTCCGTTCACGACTCCGCTTAGTTGGTCAGTAATGAGGTTCAGCGAGGTGTCAAGCTTCTGCGTGTTGGAGAAGGCGTAGCTGAATTTGTCTTCAACCATCTTGCCGGTTGAAGTGATGACATATTTGTTGGGCTGGCTCTCGATGGTGTAGCTGGCCGCGCCCAGTTTCTTGCCGTTCTGTTCAATACTGTAGCTGACAGTGCCTGGGGTAAGCGTGGTCTGCGCCAAAGACATGGAAGATGTAAAGGCAGCAGTGCAGAAAAAAAACTTCAATCGATTCATTTTCGGAGTGTTTCCCTCCCTGTTTGAGTTAACACGACTTTTTCAGGAAAGTGGCGAGCATGCTCCCATCGCTGAGGGAACCATTCGATGTGACCAAACGTGCGCTTCGCTTTCATAAGGTTGCTTTGCAAGGGATGCGCCCACTTTTGTAGAGTGTTGTTTGTGCCCATAAGATCATGCCCTGAGCTTGTAAAGGTGGGGTACTGTTGTTTCTAATTCACATTAGCACGCTAGAATTCGAGCGACATATGCGGCTGAAAGTGGAAGCTGCTGTTTAGGGAGATTCCATGAGAAACATTGCATTGAACGCGTCCGCGGAGTTGCCGTCCAGGTATCAAGACAAGATCGTGGGGAGGGAAATCAGCCTTCCACCGACTGAGCGTATCTACCTCAATGGTGGAAATCCGCCACTGATCAATCTACTTAGCGGCGATTATCACCGCGTTCTCGACATCGGCTGTGGCGCTGGAAACAATGCTGCCCTGGTCAAGTCCAAGACCCGAGTGCGACGTATTTGGAATTACGCACTCTCCCGCAGAAGCCGAACTTGCTCTGACATATATGAGCAAGTGTTGGGTAGGTGATATCGAATCCGAATTTCCAGGTGATTTGGAAACCGTCCTTTGATGTACTTATTTTTTCTCACGTCCTGGAACATCTTCGGTACCCGGATGCCGTCGTTGCGCACTTCTCAAGACTGTTGTGCCCGGGTGGTCAAGTGCTGATCGCCATCCCGAATGTCCTGTCCTTCAAGATGCGCCTCAGGTTTCTTCGCGGAGATTTTCAATACGAGCCGTCAGGAGTAATGGACGACACTCATCTGCACTTCTATACCTACCTCACCGCCGACAGATATCTGCTCGCGAAATCTCCAGACCTGAAACTTGCTGTTAAAGCTGTAACCGGCAATTTCCTGCTCCCACTGCTTCGCGGTCGTGTAATTCCCCATGCATTGGGTGAACGCATTGACGCGTGGGGTGCCCACCACTGGCCCAATTTGTTTGGACATCAGGTTCTTATCCGCGCTGTAAAGCAGTGAAGTCGATTCAAGCGTCCCTGCGCATATATACAAAATCGCCCCATTCCGAGAAAGACAGACTGGGGCGATTTGTTTTTTAGCCGTTCTTGTTGAAACTACTTCTGCGCTTGATCGAAGCGCTTGTTGATTTCGTCCCAGTTGACAGTGTTCCACCACGCGGCGAGATAGTCGGGACGTTTGTTCTGGTATTTCAGGTAGTAGGCGTGCTCCCAGACATCGTTGCCAAGGATGGGGTAATGGCCCTGCGAGAGAGGCGAGTCCTGGTTTGGAGTGGTGATGATCTTCAGCTTGCCGCCATCCCAGATGAGCCAGCCCCAGCCAGAGCCGAATTGTTTAGCGGTGGTTTCGTTGAACTGCTTTTTAAAAGCCTCAAAGTCGTTGAAGTCCTTACGAATCTGCTCGGCGATACGGCCGGTGGGCTCGCCGCCGCCCTTGGGCTTCATGATCGCCCAGAACATGGTGTGGTTGACATGTCCGCCGCCGTTGTTGCGCACCGCCGTGCGAACGTCTTCCGGAACACTGTTTAGATTGCGCAGCAGGTCTTCTGCGGTGTGCTTCGCGAGGTCTGGATGTTTCTCAATGGCCGCATTGAGATTGTTGACATAGGCCTGGTGGTGCTTGTCGTGGTGCAGCTTCATTGTGGTTTCGTCGATGTGGGGTTCGAGAGCGGCATAGTCATACTGTAGGGGTGGGACTTCGTGTGCCAAAGTTTTCCTCCTGGTCTTGGGGGTCGGGTCGACCGTGAATGTCGCGGGTGACAACTCACCCTTTGTTCTGCGTCCTCAATGATAAGGGATGCGCGAAGTTGATGTTTGGGTGCTGGGACTGTGCATCGACCCAAGGCACGCCTCGGCGGCATTCTTATTAGAACTGGCGGTACATGACGAAGGCGTCGACATAACCTAGTTGGGGGTGGCGGAAGGCTTTTGGTAATAGACCCACAATTTCAAAGCCAAATTTCTGCCATATGTGGACTGCTGCTTCGTTGGTGCTGATGACGATATTAAACTGCATGGCGCGGAATCCGAGCTCGCGGGCGCGCTTGAGCGAATGGACACACATAGTGCTGGCGACGCCACGGCCTGCTGCCCAGGTTGCGGTCACATATCCACAGTTGGCTACGTGGCTGCCTCCGCCCTGCTGGTTTGCGCGCAAATAGTACGTGCCGATGATCTCGCCATTCTCTTCCGCAACAAAGGTCTCGTGATGTGGCGCGTACCAGTATGCGAGCGCCTGCTCACGGGAAAGGTCTTGCGGGAGGGTATAGGTTTCGCCGGCGCGGATGATGGGTTCCAGAATCTTCCAGCATGCATCGGAGTCGGTAATTGCAGATGGCCGTATATAAATCACTCTGACAGGATAGATGTCCGGCATTGAACACATCTTCTTTGTTTTGGATACACTGCGGTTAGAGTTGTTCAGAATTTTGCTGTATCCCACCCCTTGCTCTGCAACGGGATGGGTACCCGGTTCTCACCACAGAGATTTTCTGCGCTTGGGCCGTTCACGCATAACCCGTCGCCAACTTTTGCGCACTGCCGGAGCATCCGGGATGCTGGCGCTGGGAGCCCCCGCTGTCACTGTCGCCGAAGGCTTCCAGAACCAACAGCAGCCTCCTGCAGTGAAGCCGGGCCAGGAGCCCAAAACCGAAGCGCAGGCTGCGGAGCAGTATCAGCGCGGCGCAGGCGTCTTCATCAACCGTCCGCTGACACAGGTCTCAAAGCAGGCGGACGCGCTGCTCGATGACCTTGAAGGTCGCGGATGCGATTACTTTTATAATGAAGCAAGCCCTAAGACGGGGCTGGTCCGCGATCGTGCGCCGGTCGTAGGACGTTCCCTAAGCCGTGTTGCCAGCATCGCTGCAACTGGTTTCGGTCTGACGGCGATGTGTATAGCGGCGAAGCGGAACTATATTCCCAGGCTGCAATGTGAACAGCGTGTCGAGAAGAGCCTTGCGTTTCTTCTGGAAGATTGTCCCCATGAGCACGGCTTCCTCTATCACTTCATCGATATTGAGAGTGGTCAGCGCATGTTTGGCAGCGAGCTTTCGTCGATTGATACGGCCCTGCTGCTGTGCGGCATATTGACGTGCCGGCAGTATTTTTCAGGCAACCCGCGTATCGAAGCATTGGCGACGACTTTCTATCGCCGGATTGACTGGGAATGGATGCTCAATGGCGGCAAGACTCTGGCCATGGGATGGCTGCCGGATCAGGGTTTCCTGAAGCATAGGTGGGACATTTATTCCGAACTGATGACGATGTACCTGCTGGCCATTGGATCGCCGACACATTCGATTGGGGCGGACACCTGGAACGCGCTGCAACGGCCATTGGTGCAATTCGGCGGCATCGATTACATCAGCGGCCTGGCTCCGCTGTTTATTCATCAATACGCGCATGCCTGGTGTGACTACCGCGACCAGCGCGACCTGCACACCAACTATTTTTCCAATTCGATTGCTGCGACGCGCGTGCACCAACTGTGGTGTTTGACGTTGGGCGCAAAATTTCCTTGGATCGATCAGGACCTGTGGGGAATTACTGCTTCGGATTCGCGCGAGGGCTACCGTGTGTGGGGCGGGCCGCCGGCAATGGGTCCGCTCGATGGGACCATTGTGCCCTGCGCCTGCGCCGGATCTCTGCCGTTTCTTCCGGCGGAGACCTCTCACGTGTTGCTTGACATACGGCAGAAATTCGATGACAAAGTCTGGACGCGGTATGGGTTTGTCGATGCGTTCAATCCCAAAGCGAACTGGTATGCCACAGATATCCTCGGCATCGACCAGGGAATCAGCGTTCTGATGGCCGAAAATTTGAGATCCGGGTTCGTATGGCAGCAGTTCATGAAGAACCCGGAGGTTGGTCATGCCATGCGCGAAGTCCAGTTCCACCCTGATCCAGATGCCAATTCGCAGGTTTTGTGAGTTCATATATGCCTGCCACCTTTTTCCACGATTTCTATCAAACTGGAGTAGAGTGCTTATTTCAGATTTCCAGAGGAGAATGCCCACGCTATGACAGTGCTGGCGCCGCAATATAAGTGGATCGACGGACAGGGGATGGCGTTCGGCGCGCCCGGACTTGAGCCGCGCTGGACTTCGAGCGCCAAGGATGCAGTCGGGACAGCCTATTCGGCATCGAGCCGCGCATGGTACACGGTGTCACACGGCATCCTGAACGAGGTTTACTATCCGACCATCGATCGCGCGCAGATTCGCGACATGCAACTGTTGATTACCGACGGCGAGACCTTCTTCCATGAAGAGCGACGCGATCTCGATCATGAATTTGAGTATGTCGATTCCGACGCGCTGGCGGTGAAGGTCCGCAATCGCGACCAGAATGGGCGCTATACCATCAACAAGGTCATCATCAATGATCCACACTATCCGGTGGTGCTGACGCATGTCTCGATCGAAGGCGAAGAAGAGCTGCTGGAGAGATTAAATGTCTACGTGCTGCTCTCCCCGCACATCGAAGGCGGCGGCATGGGCAACAATGCACGCATTGCCGATGTCGGTGGCGAGCAAGTGGCCGTGGCCTGGAGGAACCATACATCGCTGGCTTTGGCTGCAGACTGCGGCTTCGAGCGTGCCAGCTGTGGCTACGTTGGATCAAGCGATGGCTGGCAGGATCTTCACCACAATTTCCATATGGATTGGGAGTTCGGCTCGGCCCTTGACGGCAACATCGCCGTGCTCGGCAAGGTTAAGCAGCATCACGTTCGCAAGTTTACGATTGCGCTGGGGTTCGGCGAGGGACACCATGCGGCGCTGTCGGCGACGAAGGGTGCGTTGTCCAAGCCATTCGAGCTGCACCTGAAGCGGTTTGTCGAGCAGTGGCATCGGGCCGCCAGCCCGCGGGAATTGGCTGCAAGTTCAATGGACGGCGGCCGATTAATGCAGATTAGCCACAACATCATTCTGGCGCATGAGGACAAAACTTATGCCGGTGCGTTCATTGCGTCGGCTTCGATTCCATGGGGCTATGCGAAGGGCGATGACGATTTGGGTGGCTATCACCTGGTGTGGACGCGCGACATGGTGCAGAGCGCAACGGCCCTGCTCGCGTGTGGCCGCGTGGAGACTGCGCGTCGCGCCCTGGTCTACCTGGCATGCACTCAGCGACCGGATGGCAGTTTCGCACAGAATTTCTGGATTGATGGCACACCGTACTGGACAGGATTGCAACTCGATGAAGTTGCGTTTCCCATCATCCTGGCATGGCGGTTATGGAAAGTCGATGGGCTGGGTAATTTCGATGTCTTTCCTTTTGTCGAGCGGGCGGCGGGATTTCTGGTGCGCCATGCCCCTGTGACACAGCAAGAACGATGGGAGGAATGCCCGGGCTATTCGCCTTCGACACTGGCCGCGGTGATTTCAGGGCTGATTTGCGCCGCAGACATTGCGCGCTCGCACAGTTCGCCTGAGCTTGCGCAGTTTCTCGAGGAGCACGCTGACTGGATTGAGAGCCATCTCGAGGACTGGACGGTGACGAACAACGGCGTGCTTCATCCTGATGTGAAACGGCATTACATGCGGATTCGCCCTCCGGAGTGCGGCGAGCCGTACGCTCACGAAGAATGCGGTGTAGAAACCATCCGCATTGCAAACCGTGGACCGGACGAGAAATATGAGTTTGAGGCGCGCGAAGTCATTGATGCCGGGTTCCTGGAACTGGTGAGATATGGTGTCCGGGCGCCTGATGATCCGCTCATTATAGATTCCTTGAAGGTAGTGGACGCGGTGTTGAAGCGCGACACGCCGAAGGGCCCAAGCTGGCGGCGATACAACCATGATGGGTATGGACAGCGAAAGGATAGTGGGCCTTTTCTGACCTTCGGGCAGGGGCGGGTTTGGCCGCTGCTGACAGGCGAGCGAGCGCATTATGAACTGGCCGCAGGTCGAGATATAAAGCCTTTGATCAGTACAATTGAGAGGTTTGCCTCGGTGGGAGGAATGATCCCTGAGCAGATCTGGGATGAGCCGGACAAGAACGGACTGGTCTTTGGCGGCCCGGCAGGTGCGGCGATGCCGCTGGTATGGGCGCATGCGGAGTATCTGAGGCTGCTGCGGTCTGTGACGGATGGAAAGGTCTTCGACCGTATTCCTGTGGTCGAGGACCGATATGCGAAGGGCACGCCGAAAAGTGGTATTGAGCTGTTTAAGCTGCGGCGGAAGATAAACCGCATTCAACCTGGCAAAACGTTGCGGATCACAGCGCAGGGCCGCTTCAAGGTTGTCTGGACAATGGACGGCTGGGAAACCCGAAACATAACTGAAAGTTCGACCGTAGGTTATGCGGGTTCTTTTGCGGATATATCTACCAGTCCGGAGCAGACCGGCGCGGTTTCATTTAATCTTTACTGGATAGAGGAAAACCGGTGGGAAGGCCAGAATTTCGATATACAGATCGAACGAACTTCCTGATTCCTATCTACTCCGGAAAGCATCTTTAACTTTGTGTAATGAACGTTGAGTAGTGTTCTCGCGGACAGATTTTAGATAGTTTCAGCGACGGACGACTTCTTTCCCGGTGCGTGCAGGCTTTCGAAATCGCACCTCAATACGGGGCCGAAAATCTTTTGGAGCGTGAACAGGTTATGAGCGATATCGACCAGCTTTCCATCAATGCACTTCGTTTTCTTGCAGTAGATGCCGTGGACAAGGCCAAGAGCGGCCATCCGGGCGCGCCTCTGGGTGACGCTCCGATTGCCTATCTGCTCTTTCACAAGTACATGCGGCACAATCCGGCAAACTCGCACTGGTCAAACCGCGACCGTTTCGTGCTCTCGAATGGGCATGCTTCAGCGCTGCTGTATGGCGTGCTGCATCTTTCCGGATACAAGGTGAGTATCGCCGACCTCGAGCAGTTCCGGCAGTGGGAGTCAATAACGCCAGGGCATCCGGAGCGCGGCGATACGGATGGCGTGGAAGTGACCACTGGTCCGCTGGGCCAGGGCCTTGCCATGGCGGTCGGTCTTGCAATCGCGGAGAAGCATCTTGCCGCTGTTTACAATCAGCCCGGCTTTGACATTGTTGATCACTACACCTACGGCATGTGCGGCGATGGTGACCTGATGGAAGGCATCTCGCATGAAGCGGCATCGCTCGCCGGGACATTGGGCCTGGGCAAACTGATCTTCTTCTATGATGACAATCTGATTTCGCTCGACGGGCCGACAGAATTGTCGTTCACTGAGGACGTTGAGAAGCGTTTTGAAGCTTATCACTGGCATGTGCAGAAAGTGGCCGATGGCAACGATCTCGATGCCATCTCAAAGGCGCTGGAAGCCGCTAAAGCGGTGAAGGACAAGCCATCGATCATTGCCGTGCGCACGGTGATTGGTTACGGAAGCCCTATCGCTGGTACGAATAAAGTCCACGGTGAAGCCTTGAAGCCGGAAGAGGCCATCGAGACGAAAAAAAATCTTGGCTGGCCTACGGACAAGTTTTTCTATGTGCCGGAAGAGGCGCAGAAGAACTGGGACACCATCAAGGACCGAGGCGCGAAGTCTGAGACAGACTGGAATGCGCTCTTTGCCGAGTACAGGAAGAAATACCCTGAACAGGCAGCAGAGTATGAACGCACGCAGGCAGGCAAACTGAAGAATGGATGGGAGAAATCGCTGCCCACTTTCCCGACAGAAAGGCCGGTGGCGACGCGCAATGCCGGAAATGCGATTATGAACGCCTTCGCGAAGGACGTGCCGGAGCTGATCGGCGGTGCGGCGGACCTGACTGCATCGACCAAGACAATTCTGAAAGAGGGCGGCAATTTTCATGTCGATCCCAAGGGCAGGAACATCTGGTTCGGCGTGCGCGAGTTCGGAATGTGCGCGGCTGTGAACGGCATGGCAGCGCACGGCGGACTCATCCCCTATGGTTCGACCTTCTTCACCTTCAGCGACTACTGCAAATCCGCGATCCGCATGGCTGCGATTATGCAAACGCAGTCACTCTTCATCTTTACGCATGATTCAATCGCACTCGGTGAAGACGGTCCAACGCACCAGCCCATCGAGCACCTGATGATGCTGCGCGCGGTGCCGAAGTTGACGGATTTCCGGCCCGCGGATGCCAACGAAACGTCAGCAGCGTGGCGGCTTGCGCTTGAGCGTAAGAGCCCTGCATTCATGGCATTGTCGCGGCAGGACCTTCCGGTTCTCGATGCGGCGAAGCACGATATTTACCAAGGCGTAAAGCACGGCGCATACATTGTGGGGCAGGGAAGCGATTCGCCTGATGTGCTGATTGTTGCGACCGGAGCGGAACTGTGGCCATCGTTGGATGCGGCGTCTGCCCTAAAGAAAGATGGCATTACAGTCCGCGTTGTCTCGATGCCTAGCTGGAAGATTTTCGAGGAGCAGAGCGCCGATTACAAGGCATCCATCTTCCCCGATCATCTACCGAAGCTGGCAGTTGAGGCGGGAAGCCCCATCGGCTGGTGGAAGTACGTCGGCCGTCACGGCGATGTAATCGGACTGGAGCGTTTTGGGGCATCGGCCCCCGGCAAGATTGCGCTGGAGAAGCTGGGCTTCAGCTCTGCCAATATCGCAAGTCGCGCAAAGGCGTTGGTGGAAAGCGCCGCGCTGGCGAGGAAGTAGTCATGAAGCTGGTGATTGCTGCGGACCACGCGGGATTTCCCTTGAAGGAGGAAGTCCGCGGATACCTGGAGCGGCTGGGGCATGAGGTCATCGACCTGGGCGCTTACAACACGGAGCCTTCTGACTATCCGGATTTCGCGGAAGCCGTAGGCAAGGCGCTGGCTGCTGGAAGAGCAGAGCGCGGCATCCTGATCTGCGGCAGCGGCGTTGGAGTTTGCGTGGCTGCGAATAAGATGCCGGGGATTCGCGCCAGCATGTGCCATGACACTTATTCGGCCCACCAGGGCGTGGAGCACGACGACATGAATGTGCTGGTGATGGGCGCGCGCATTGTCGGCACTGCTCTTGCCTTCGATCTGGTATCGTCGTACCTCAATGCCCACTTCCAGAAGCAGGAAGAGCGTTTTGTGCGGCGTCTGAATAAAGTGAAGGCCATCGAAACGCGCAACATGCCGGAAGCGGCAAAGTTGGAAAACCAGACCGTCAGATAAACGAAACACTGCAAACACCAGATCAGCGCAGGAGCGGCAATGGCAACCATCACTACCATTTTGTGGGACGTTGGCGGGGTCTTGCTGACGAATGGCTGGGACCATCAGGGGCGCGCTGCCGTGCTCGCGCAATTCGGACTCGGCCGCGACGCCTTTGAGCAACGGCATGAACAACCCAATGACGCCTGGGAAAAAGGGTTGATCACAGTCGAGGAGTATCTCAATAAGACGGTCTTCTACCAGCCGCGCAGCTTTACCCCTGCCGACTTTTTTGCTGCTATGAAGGCGCAATCGCAAGTCTTGAAAGACAGCGCGCTCGGGATCCTCAGCAGCCTTGCCACATCTCAATCTCTAACTCTTGGCATGTTGAACAACGAGGCGCGCGAGCTGAATGACTATCGCATCGGGCAATTCCGATTGCGCGAGTATTTCAACGTGTTTTTAAGCTCTTGTTATGTCGCGTTGCGCAAGCCGGGCTCGCAGATATTCCGGCTGGCGCTGAATGTCCTGCAAGCGGACGCTGCATCTGTCGTATTTGTGGACGACCGGCCCGAAAACGTCGAAGGCGCGAACTCGGTTGGAATCCATGGAATTCGCTATCAGGGCTCTGAGCATTTGAAGGCTGAATTTGAGCGGTTGGGTATTTCACTGGGAGCTGAGGCGGTTCCACAGTAAGCATCGAGGCTTGGGAGTGGTGCAATAGCATCGAAAAACGGCATGTCGCAGGCGTATGCTGAAGAGTTTTCGTTCGGCAGCCATGCAATCGAGAAAGACTAGCGGGAGGCATATATGGCAACCACTGAAGTAAGGATTGCTCCAGAAGTCATAGGCACGGCCGCGCCGCGCAGTGAGCGCCTGCCCGATCCAGGAATTGTCGTGATCTTCGGCGCGTCCGGCGATCTGACCAAACGCAAGCTGCTGCCGGCTCTCTTTCATCTCGAGCAGCAGGGGTTGCTGCCGGCGGAATTCGCCATTGTCGGCGTGGCGCGCCGCAACCTGAAGAGCGAATTTGCCGCTGACATGAAAGACGGCATTCTGAAATTCGGCGGTGTGAAGGAAAACGATCAGCGTCTCGACAGCTTCATCGACAAAGTGGACTACCATGCGATGAACTTTGACGATGACGCCGGATACACCGACTTGAAAGCGCTGCTTGATCAGATTGATCGGGAGCGTGGTACGGAAGGCAACCGGCTCTTCTATCTTGCCGTTGCGCCTGAGTATTTTTCTGACATCATCAACCGGCTCGGCGTGCACGGTATGGCACACCCGGAAAAAGGTCATGCCCGAGTGATTATCGAGAAGCCCTTCGGACACGATCTCAAATCGGCGCGCGAATTGAATGACGAAGTCAACAAGGTTTTCAACGAGGAACAGATTTTCCGCATCGATCACTATCTCGGCAAGGAGACGGTGCAGAACATCCTCGTCTTCCGCTTCGCCAATGGTATTTTTGAGCCGATCTGGAACCGCAACTTTATCGACCATGTTCAAATTACTGCGGCGGAAAGTATCGGCATTGAAGGCCGCGGGCCGTTCTATGAAAAGGCCGGAGCGCTGCGCGACGTGGTGCAGAATCATGTCATGGAACTGCTCTCCTTCGTCGCGATGGAGCCGCCGGTTTCATTCGAAGCCAGTGCCGTGCGAGGCGAAAAGGTGAAGGTATGGCGCGCGATCAAGCCAATCGCCATTGAAAACACTGTGCGCGGCCAGTATGCGCTGGGCATGGCGGATGGACAGCAGGTACAGGGCTATCGCGAGGAAGACCGCGTCGATCCCAATTCAGCCACGGAGACTTTTGCGTCGCTGAAGCTCGAGATGGAGAACTGGCGCTGGGCCGGCGTCCCTTTTTATCTGCGTGCGGGCAAGCGGATGGCCAAGCGCGTGACTGAGATCACGATCCAGTTTAAGCAACCGCCATTGTTACTTTTTGACCGGCCGGGAACAGGCGGATGCAGTGAAATTCAGCCAAACCTGATGGTCATTCGTATCCAGCCGGATGAAGGCATTTCGCTGCGCTTCGGCGCCAAGGTGCCTGGGCCCGAAACAAATGTCTGTCCGGTGGTGATGGACTTCCAATATGCAACCGCATTTGGCGTAAATTCCGCCAATGGTTATGAGCGTCTGCTGCTGGACGCGATGCTCGGCGACCAGACCCTGTTCGCGCATCGCGATGGCGTAGAAGCAACGTGGTCTCTCTACACTCCAGTTCTTGAAGCATGGGCGAAAACAAAGCCGAGAGACTTCCCCAACTACACCAGCGGAACATGGGGGCCGAAAGCCGCCGATGGACTCATCGGACGCGATGGCCGGCGTTGGCACAATGGCTGATCATAAGAGGATGTGACGCATGGCGAGGAAGATAGCAGTCGAATATCGCGTGTACGACGGGCCTGACGCATTGGCGCACGCAGCGGCGGAGCATTTTCTGGACTTGGCGCAAAGGGCCGTCGCCTCGCGAGGTAAAGTACGCATAGCCGTCTCCGGCGGCAGCACGCCAAAGCGCACCTTTGAACTCTTGGCGAATCCACAACAGAAATTTCTGCAAGCAATGCCCTGGTCAAACCTCGAATTGTACTGGGTCGATGAGCGTACCGTGCCCCCTGCGGACAAAGACAGCAACTATGGTATGACGCGCGAAGCCATGCTGGACAAAGTCCCAATCAAGCCGGAGCAGGTCTTTCGCATCGAAGGCGAGTTGCCACCAGAAGAAGCTGCTGCGCGATATGAGTCCACGATTCGCAATCAGTTCCGCCTCGAAGGCGCGGAGGTCCCGCGCTTTGATGTTCTGCAACTGGGTATGGGCGACGATGGGCATACCGCGTCGATATTTCCCCACACTGACGCGATCCACGAGCTAGGACCTCTCGTCTATGCAAATCATGTTCCGCAGAAAGATACCTGGCGCATCACCCTTACCTGGCCTGTGATCATCGAGGCAAGTGATGTCTTCTTTCTGATTGGCGGCAAGGACAAGGCAAACCCGTTGCATCGCGTCCTTCAAGGCCCATATGATCCGGAGACGCTGCCATCACAGCTGATTCAGCCAAAAAATGGTAAGCTGCTTTTTCTGCTGGACAAAGATGCAGCGGCCCTGTTGCCCCCGGCTGATGCAAATGTAGGAAGACTGGAGATTGCACGATGATTCTCGCCGGGGATGTGGGCGGCACGAAAGTCCACTTGGCGCTTTACGGGTTCGAAAATGGCGAGTTGTCGCATGTTCGCGACGAGAAGTTTCCGGCGCAGGAATACACAGGACTCGAAATAGTCACAAAGAAGTTTCTCGCTGCGAGCGGCAACCCTGAAGTGACCGCTGCCTGCTTCGGCGTGCCCGGCCCAGTCCGCCATGGTCGCCTCAAGCTGACGAACCTGCCCTGGATACTGGACTGTGCGGAGTTGACGGCAGGGCTGGATATTCAGCACCTCTTTCTTATCAATGATCTTGAAGCCAATGGATACGGCATCGCCGAACTGCACTCGGACCAGATTCATGTCTTAAGCGATGGCGATGCGAGTGCGGTCGGTAATCGCGGTTTGGTTTCCGCAGGCACCGGATTGGGCGAAGCCATTCTCGTCTGGAATGGAAAAATGCATGTGCCCATGGCCTCTGAGGGCGGCCACTGCGACTTTGCGCCGCGCAACGAGATTGAAATTGATTTGCTGCGCTACCTGCAACGTGAATTGAAAGGCCGCGTAAGCTTCGAGCGTGTTGTCTCAGGCATCGGACTGAAGAACATCTATTCTTTCCTCCGTGATGAAAAGAGGATGGAAGAGCCGGCCTGGCTCAGGGAACGAATGCAGTCCGAAGATCCGAATGCCGTGATCGGCGAAGTGGGCGAAGAAGGATCGAACGAGCTCTGCGCGAAGACGCTGGAACTATTTGCTTCTGCCTACGGTGCGGAAGCAGGAAATCTGGCATTAAAGGTCTTGTCAGTCGGTGGTTTGTACCTCGGTGGCGGCATCGCGCCGAAAATTTTGAAGACGATGAAGGACGGAACGTTCATGAAGGCGTTTACTGACAAGGGACGTCTAAGCGACCTGCTTGTGCATACGCCGGTGCGTATCATACTTGAGAGTCGCGCAGCTTTGATGGGGGCTGCCGCATATGCGGAAGCGCGCGCGGCGGAGATCAGCGGGCAATCGGTGCGCGCTGCTTCAGTACAGTTTTCCTGAACCGCCGCGGATTTCCGCGCGTCTTTTATATATGAGGATATGAAGCCAATGCGATCTTTCCTGAAGCCATTGCTTCTGGCTGTAGCCTTCTCCGCGATTGTGTTTACGCCAAGGCTTGCCCATGCCCACGCAGTCCTACTGGCATCAACGCCGGCCGCACACGCCACCGTCAAGGGACCTGCAATTGCGATCCACCTTAAATTTAATTCTCGCATAGATGGCGCACATTCTCGTTTATATTTGGTGGATGAGAGCGGAAAAGTGCACACGCTGACGCTTGTCCCGCAGGACGCGCCCGACACGCTTGCCGCTGAAAGCGTAAAAGTAGGTGTTGGCGACTACACAATTCGTTGGCAGGCATTGGCCAGCGATGGACATATCACGCGTGGTGAAATTCCATTTGTGGTTCAATAGTCTGCATTGATCTGGCTTCTTAAAGATTTCGATCTGCTTTCAGTCTTGCTGCGTGCGGCGACTCTCGCGCTGGAAGCTCTGACGCTTGGTGGCGTCGCATTTCTATTGCTTGCGGCCCTGCCAGCGCGCACCGCTCCCGAGACGGAGCGCCGATTGCGCACCGTAACTGCTTGGGCCGCATTGGCGCTTGCTATCGCGCAGGTTCTTTCCCTCTCTACCAGTTCCGCCATTCTCATCGGGGGCTCAGGGTTCAGTTTCCGCGATGTCGCCACAGCCGATTTCTTCTTTCTGGGGGCTCTGCTTGTAGTAGGGGCGCTGGCAGTCTTTTTTCTAATGCGCGCTTTATCGCGAAGAGCGTTGTTTGCCTGCATACCCTTCGCACTGTTCATTTTGCTGGCTTCTGTAGGCATGAGCCATGCAGCAGCGCGCCTCGATCATCGCTGGACACTGCTTGCACTTACTTCACTGCATCACATTGGCACCGCGGCATGGATCGGCGCCATGCCATTTTTGCTGATTGCATTACGACGGGAGAAAGACCAGGTGACAGCCGCGCGCTATGCGCGGCGTTTCTCGGCAATGGCTATTGCATCCGTTTCTCTGCTGGTGCTTGGCGGCGTCGGCATGGCCTTCTTTTATATCGGCTCGTGGCAGGGCGTGTACGGAACAACGTACGGCTTTATGATGCTGGCCAAGATTTACCTGCTGCTG